>JAWXUN010000003.1:0-30130 GCA_044426425.1 Clostridia bacterium
CCGTATACGGAAAACCGTACGTACGGTGGTGTGAGAGGGGCAAAGTCTTTAACGATTAGCCTCTACTCGATTCTATATTCTTAATATTGTTTGCCCCAGTATACCATGTGTTTTGCTGGTTTTCCGCAACATACACACACATCAGAGAGTTGTTCTTCGTTGAATGGGATACAACGAGATTTAACACCGCCTGTGATGTCTTTTAGCTTTTCTTCGCACTCGCTGTCACCACACCACATAGCTTTGATAAAGCCTGGTGTTTCTTCGGCTGTTTTTGTGAACTCGTCTATGTTAGTTGCAACAAATGTTTTAGCTTTGAGGTTATCAAGAGCTTTTTGATACATTGAGTTGTGAACTTCATCGAGTAGTCTTTGGATTTCTGTTTCCAAATCTTCTAGCTTAACAAAAGTTTTTTCTCTTGTGTCACGTCTAACAAGAACGCATTGTCCGTTCTCTATATCTTTTGGACCCATTTCTAGTCTTAGTGGCACACCTAACATCTCGTATTGGCTGAATTTCCAACCTGGTGAGTTGTCTGTTGCATCTAATTTTACTCTAAAATTATCTTCTAGGCGGTCTTTGATAGCTGTAACAGCCTCGATAACACCAGCTTTTTTTTGAGCGATTGGCAAAATTGCAACTTGGATAGGTGCGATACGTGGAGGCATAACAAGTCCGTTGTCATCTCCGTGAACCATTATAATAGCACCAATCATTCTTGTTGAAACACCCCAAGAAGTTTGGTGTGGGTATTGTTTGCTGTTATCTCTGCCTGTGAACATAATCTCAAAACTCTTAGCAAAACCATCGCCAAAGTAGTGACTTGTTCCACCCTGAAGAGCAACGCCGTTGTGCATCATTGGCTCAATAGTATATGTAGAAATTGCACCTGCAAATTTTTCTTTTTCTGTTTTTTGACCAACAACTGCTGGAATAGCTAGGCTGTTTGCATAGAAGTCCTCATAGATATTTAAAATATCAAGAGTTTCTTTCATAGCCTCTTCAGCTGTTTCGTGCATTGTGTGACCCTCTTGCCACAAGAACTCACTTGTTCTAAGGAAAGGTCTTGTTGTTTTTTCCCAACGCACAACAGTACACCATTGGTTATATAGTTTTGGTAAATCTCTGTGAGATTGAATAATTTTTTTGTAGTGTTCACAGAACAAAACTTCGCTTGTTGGTCTGATGCAAAGTCTTTCTGTTAGTTTTTCGTTTCCGCCGTGAGTTACCCATGCAACTTCTGGAGCAAAGCCCTCAACATGGTCTTTTTCTTTTTGCAAAAGACTTTCTGGTATAAACATTGGCATACATACATTCTCGTGCCCTGTTTTCTTAAATCTTGTGTCTAAATCTTTTTGAATATTCTCCCAAATAGCATAGCCATAAGGTTGTATAACCATGCAACCTTTAACACTTGAATAATCCATTAGTTTTGCTTTTTTTACTATATCAGTATACCACTTTGAAAAGTCTACGTCCATAGAAGTGATATCGTCAACCATTTTTTTTTGATTAGCCATTTTGTGTCATTCCTTTCAAAAACTATTGTCATTACATTTTGTTTCAATAAAATATATTATATACAATAGAAAGCTTTTTTGCAAGCGATTTATCAAAAAATACAATTTGTTAAGTGAAATTGTTTGAAAATCTTTTTATTTAACCTATATTTAACATAAATACGACTGTAAAGTTTACTTTGGCAGTATATAATACAAAACATACCAGAGATTACCAAGTAAGAAAAGAATAAAAAACAAATTAATTTTAAAAATTAAAAGGAGCAATTATTTTATGAAAAAAATTATTACAGTTCTTTTGAGTGCAGCAATGCTATGTACAGCATTTGCAGCTTGCTCAGAATCAGGAACAGACTCAGATTCATCAACATCTTCAAGCACATCTTCAACTTCTTCTTCAGAAGAGTCAGACGACCTTAGCTCATTATCAGGCGAGGCAACAGCTTCTGGTTCATCAGCTCTTAAACCTCTTGCAGACATCGCAGTTGAATTGTTCGCAGATGTTGCACCAGACGCATTAGTAACAGTTAACGCTGGTGGTTCAGGCACAGGTCTTTCAGAAGTTTCTCAAGGTATCGTTGATATCGGTAACTCAGACGTTGCAGCAGAAACAAAACTAACAGCTGAAGAATCAGCAGAACTAGTTGACCACAAAGTTTGCACAGTAACAATGGCTGCTTGTGTTAACACAGAGCTAGGCCTTACAAGTATTTCTCAAGAAGACTTAATAGCTATATACACAGGCGAAATCACAAACTGGAAAGATGTAGAAGGTTGCGATGTTGACCTAGAAATCACACTTTACACAAGACCATCTTCTTCAGGAACAAGAGCAATTTTCCAAATGTTCGCTTTAAACGGTAACGACGAAATCGTTGGTATGGAAAACGACAACAGTGGTGAAGTTCAAACAGCTATCAAAGACGACATCAGTGCTATCGGCTATCTAGCAATGTCTTATTACATGACAGACGAAAACCTACAAGCACTTGCAATTGACGGTGTAGAACCAACACTAGAGAACACATACAACGGAACATACCCAGTTTGGGGCTACGAGCATATGTATACAAAAGGCGAGGCTGAGGGCGTTGCTGCTGCATTTATCGACTTTATGATGGGCGAAGACTTCGCTTCAGAAATCGAAGCTGCATTCTATGGTGTACAGCTAACATCTCTGATGAGGCTATCGAAGCACACGATGCTGTTGAAGCAGCAGCTGCTGAATAAAAAAACAAATAAATTAGATTGAAACAATGGTGACTGAACGGAAAAAAACTCCGTTCGGTCATTGTCTGTAGAAATATGGGAAATTTTTGAAAGGGTGTTTAAATGAATTCTAGTTTGAAGAGTTCCAAATCGTCGAATTTTCTAAAAGAAAGTTTAGGCAGAACAATTGTTAGCATTTGCGGAATTGCAATTATTCTTTTAACAATAGCAATAGCTGCGTTTTTGTTCTACAAAGGTTCGTTTACGTTTACGGTTCAAGGGCATAACATTATGGATTTGATTTTTTCGGCTGAATGGGAACCAGCAAACAACGCCAACACAGTGGGTGAGGGCGAAGTTGGTGCGTTGATTTTTATAGCGGGTTCGTTCTATACTTGCGGACTTGCACTGTTAATAGCTATTCCATTTTCATTAGCTGCTGCAATTTTCTTGGCAGAAATCGCTAGTGACAGAGCTGTCAGAATTGTCAGACCAGCGGTAGAAATATTTGTTGGTATTCCATCTGTTATCTATGGTTGGGTTGGTTACAAAACTATTGTCCCAGCAATAAAAGCTATTTTTGGCGGAACAGGTAGTTCTGTTTTGGCAGCTGGTATTGTTCTTGCAATAATGATTTTTCCAACAATCACAACAGTTGCAACAGATGCAATGAAGAGTGTGCCAATGGATTTTAGAAGTGGTGCTTATGGACTTGGCTCAACAAGGTGGCAAGTTATAAGAAAAGTTGTGTTGCCATCTGCAAACCCAGGTATTTTGACAGGCATTATTTTGGGGCTTGCTCGTGCGTTTGGCGAGGCACTAGCAGTTGGAATGGTTGTTGGCAGAATGAGAGCATTTGCAGAAGATGTGTTTTCTCCAACACACACAATCACAACAGCAATATCATCAGAAATGGGCAACTCAATTGACGGTAGTGAGCTAAACTCGGCTCTTTGGTCGCTTGCACTTGTGTTATTTGTAGTTGCTATTGTATGCATTTTGGCTATCCACGCAGTTTCAAAGAAAGCGAAGGTTGACGAATGATGAAAAAACCTAGCAATTTAAACACAGCAAAATATACAGACAGATTTATGACAGCGGTTTTTTATTCTGTTGGAGGATTTTTCCTATTATTAATCTTTGTTTTGGCTGGATATATAATTTTTAACGGTGCACTTTCGTTCAAACCAGAGTATCTTACTTTTACAAGTGACGGTGTTATGAACCAACTTTTTGACACAGTATATTTGGTGTTCTTGTCACTGTTAATCAGCACACCTCTTGGAATTTTGGCAGGCATATATATGGCTGAATACGCAAAGAAAAATAAACTAACAGAGTTTATCAGAATTTCCATAGAGGCACTTTCTTCGCTACCATCGTTGGTAGTTGGTCTTTTCGTAATGTTCCTTTTTATTCTTGTTCTTGATTTAGATAAAACACTTTTTGTTGGTGCAATTGCGGTTTCTATCCTAAGCGTTCCGCTAATCACAACAACAACAGAAGACGCACTTCGCTCACTTCCTCCAGAGTATAAACAAGGCAGTATGGGTCTTGGTGCTACACACTGGCAAACTATTACAAAAGTTATGCTTCCAGCTTGCATTTCTCGTATTATCACAGGTATTATTTTAGCTGCTGGCCGTGGATTTGGTGAGGCTGCTGCGTTGCTATTCACAACTGGTCAATCATCTGTTATTAGATGGACAGATTGGGATTTGACATCAAAAAGATGTCCGCTTAACCCATTTAGACCAGCACAAACTCTTTCTCTTCAAATTTGGGAGATGAAAACAGAGTCTATCCGTGTGGATAAAGACGATGTTGCAAACTTTGCCTCTGCACTGTTAGTTATCTTGGTTTTAACATTCAGTCTTTTGGCAAGATACGTAAGCGGACGAATTGACAAAAAAGCTCAAGGAGGCAAATGATGAGTAATATAGAACTTCAAATAAACGATTTAGATTTATTTTATAACGATTTTCAGGCACTAAAAAATATAAATATGACTATCCCAAAAGGTGAAGTAACAGCTTTTATCGGTCCATCAGGTTGCGGTAAATCTACACTGCTAAAATCAATCAACAGAATGAACGACCTTGTTGAGGGATGTAAAATCACTGGCGAGATTATGTTTGATGGACAAAATATCTTAGACAAAAGCGTTGATGTTAATGTGCTTAGAAAAAGAATAGGAATGGTTTTCCAAAAACCTAATCCATTTCCAATGAGTGTTTATGATAATATCGCTTATGGCCCTAGAATACACGGCATAAAAGGCAAAGCAGAGCTTGACGAAATAGTTGAAACTTCTCTAAAAAATGCTGCTATTTGGAATGAGCTTAAGGACAGATTAAAAAAATCTGCACTTGGTCTTTCTGGAGGTCAACAACAGCGTTTGTGCATTGCTAGAGCGATAGCAGTTGCACCAGAAGTTTTGCTTATGGACGAGCCAACTTCTGCTCTCGACCCAATTTCAACATCAAAAATAGAGGACTTGGCAGCCGAGCTTAAAGAGAAATACACCATTGTTATCGTTACACACAATATGCAACAAGCAACAAGAATTTCAGACAAAACAGCGTTTTTCTTGCTCGGAGAAGTTTGTGAAATGAACGACACTGGCTCGCTTTTCTCATCACCACAAGATAAACGTACAGAAGACTATATTTCGGGTAGATTTGGTTAATATATTGGAGGAATAATATGAGATTTATATACGAACAACAACTAAAAGAGTTGAACGACAGCCTTATACACATGGGTGCACTTTGCGAAACAGCAATCTCACTTTCAGTAAAAGCTTTTGTTGAGGGCGACAAAACAACTTCTGAAAAAGCAGCTGAGCTAGAAAGAGAAATTAACTTGCAATACAGCGATATAGAGAACCTTTGTTTCAAACTTTTGCTTCGTCAAGCACCAGTTGCAAGCGATTTTAGAACAATTTCTGCTGTTTTAAAAATGATAACAGACCTTGAGAGAATTGGCGACCAAGCTTTTGATATTTCTGAAATTGTCAAATATTCAGCAGCAACAATTTCTTCGGATATAATGAAAGAAATGGCAGTTGTAACATCAAAAATGGTTACAAATTCAATTGACGCTTTTGTTAACAGAGATCATGAACTAGCAAAAAAAGTTATTGCAAAAGACGACATCGTGGATAGTCTTTTCTTGTCAGCAAGAAGCGAGTCTATTGACATGATTAGAAAGGCAGAGGACGAGGCAAGTGCATCTTCTGTTGCCGATAACCTTATGATAATCAAGTATCTTGAGAGAATTGCCGACCACGCAACAAATATTGCAGAATGGGTGGTTTTTGAAATAACAGGAGTCCACAAAGACCAAAACTAAACCAGTAGGGAACGATGGAATAGTTGGCAATATAAGTAATAAGTAAAAGTGAATAGTGAAGATTTAATTCATAATTCACAATGCACAATTCACAATTGTGGCGGAAATCTTGCGATTTCTTAATTATATATTGTTAAACCCACGGTTGGAGCAAGCCCCAACCCTACATGTTCCCACATATTAGCCTTATCTCAATAATATAAACTTGAAATAAACAGACGAGTTATCTGACTCGTCTGTTATTTGTTTATATTATATAAAAAAACCAAATATGTTTAGCTAAATTTGCCGTTGTTTTATTATTTTAGTTGGTATATAATATAACATAGTGATGTCAGTTATCTGTCTTTTTTGACGGTGATTGGCTAAAATATTGTTTTTTAAAGGAGATAATTATGAGAGGTATTGATTTTAATAAAGATTGGAAGTTTAGACTTGCAGAAGAAACATCGCCAGCTATAACAAAAGAGCAACATGGTATTTGGAACCCATGGCACGGCGGTGCAGATGTATACACAGAAACAGTTAGGTTTGACGAGGACGACAGCACTTGGAGAACTATCCGTTTGCCACACGACTGGAGTGTGGAGTTTCCGTTTGACCTAGAAAAAGGCGACGGTGCAACAGCTTATATGCTAGGTGGTACAGGTTGGTACAGAAAACATTTTGTAACAACAGAAGAAATGATAGGCAACAAAGTTTTTGTTAATTTTGATGGAATTTATAACCGTGCAAATATATATTGCAACGAAAAATTCATAACTTTTCATGCTTATGGCTATTCACCTTGTCTTGTCGATTTAACACCATACCTAAACCCAGTTGGTGAAGAAAATGTTATCAACGTAAAAGTTGACCACACAAGATATATAGATAGCCGTTGGTACACAGGTTCTGGAATTTATAGAAATGTTTCAATGTACATATTGCCACAAGTGAATATTCCTGTTTGGGGACTATATTTCACAACTCCACAAATTACTAAAGAAAAAGCAACTGTGGCTGGTGAGATAGAAATTATAAACAATCTTTCTAAAGATGTAAGAGTTAATGTTAATATCAAGATAGAAGATTACGAGGGAAATGTTGTTGCAGAAAGAGATTTAGCTAGATTTTTAGAGGCTTCTCAAAAAGATGTTTTGACAGGCGAACTAGAAATTTTCAATCCAATTTTGTGGGATATTAACGACCCAAAAATGTACAATGTTAAAGTTACAACAAGCATGGACGGAAAAGAAATTCAAACAGAAAGCGTTAAAATTGGTGTGAGAACTTGTGAGTTCGACCCAGAAAAAGGCTTTTTCTTAAATGGCAGACACGTCAAAATTTGGGGCTGTTGTTTGCACCACGATGCAGGCCTTGTCGGTGCGGCTGTTCCAAACGATGTTTGGAGAAGACGTTTGCTATTAATGAAAGAGGCTGGCTGTAATGCAATCAGAACAGCTCATAACCCATATTCAGAGGATTTCTTAGACTTGTGCGACGAAATTGGTTTGTTGGTTCAAGAAGAATTCTATGACGAGTGGGACTTTGGCAAAGACAAAAGAATGAACTGTTTCGACCGTATTTTAGACTACAAAACAAGAGGTTATGCAGATTTCTTTAGAGAATTTGCAAAAACTGATTTACAAACTGTTGTTAAAAGAGATAGAAACCACCCAGCAATTTTTCAATGGAGTTTGGGCAACGAAATCGAATGGTGCTACCCACGTCTTGAGTCTTTGAGCGGTTATTTTGAAAAAGATAACAAAGATTTTAACTGGGCAAAAACTGCTCCACCACTTTCCATAGAAGAAATTCAAGAGGCTATCAAAAAAGTTCCAGAAGACCAATACGAAATTGCTAAAACAGCAAATGACCTTGCAACTTGGACAAAAGAACTCGACAAATCTCGTGTTGTTGTTTCAAACTGTGTAATGCCAGCTGTTAGCTACGAAATTGGTTATACAGATGCACTCGACATTGTCGGCTTTAGCCACAGAGGTCATCTATATGAGCATTTCCACAAAAATTATCCACAAAAAATGATACAAGCCTCAGAGGCTGGTTGTCGTTGGCAAGATTTTAATTATTTATATGATAAAGACTATGTTGCTGGTATCTTTGTTTGGACAGGTATCAACTACATGGGAGAAACAAGTTCTATGCCGGAGAAACAACGTGGGTTCGATGGCCCAATGCTAGACTTTGTAGCGTTTAAACGTCCTTCTTTCTACGAAACAAAAGCGTGGTGGTCTGATGAATTGAGTGTCGGACTTGCAACAAAACCTGCCGAAACATCTATATTCAAAAAAGCAGAAGACGGCACTGTTATCGAAAAAGAAAAAGGTCTTATGTTTGAAAGACGCAGAGAAAAATCTCTTATCGCAGAAACATGGAACTATTCCGAGGGCGAAGAAATTTTGGTAGAAGCTGCATCTAACGCTGAAGAGGTAACGCTATATGTAAACGGCGAGGCTAAACACACTGTTTTAATCAAAGATTGTGTTGACAGAACAGCAAGATGGATTGTTCCTTTTGAAGCAGGCGAGATTAAAGCTGTTGCTAAACAAGGCGACAAAACTTGTGAGTTCCTTATCAAAACAGCGGGCGAATTTGCTAAAATAGAACTTGTAACTGACAAAAAATGCATAAAAGCAGAGTATGACAGCGTCGCACACGTAGAAGTTATTTTGAAAGACAAAGACGGTGTTCGTATTCCAAATGCTGATAAAGAAGTGAAATTTATACTTGATGGACCATATATCAACATGGGTGTTGACAATGGTGCTGCCGAAAGCTTGCAAACATATCAACAAGATGTTATAACAACAAGCAAAGGCCGTGCAATGATAATTCTTCAAGGTAAAGAACAAGGAACTATTACAGCAAAAGCTGTTTCAGGCGATATCAGCTCTGAAATAATCGAAATTATTGTTAAATAATATTAATAAAGAAAACTCCAAACAAACAAAAAATTAATTTATGATGAAAAGGGCTTTTGTTTGTGCAAAAGTCCTTTTTGATATATATAAGGGAGAGGAAATGAGTAGTACTACAAACAAAAAAACAAAAGATTTGACAACAGGAAAACCATACAAGGTTATAATCGCTTTTGCTGTTCCAATTTTAATCGGCAACCTTTTGCAACAGGTCTACAATATCACAGACTCCGCAATTGTTGGTCAATTTATCGGCATAGAGGCACTAGCTGGTGTCGGTTCAACAGGTTCACTAAACTTTTTGATAATCGGTTTTGTTATTGGAACTTGCTCTGGTTTTGGTATTCCAATTGCCCAAAGTTATGGTGCAAAAAACTATGATAATTTGCGAAGATACTTCACCCATGCCATTTATCTTGGTGGAACTATTTCTATTATTCTAACAGTTTTTACATTGCTTTTCGTAGACGAAATTTTGGTGTTAATGAACACAACAGAAGAGATGATGCCTTATGCAAAAACATATATCTCAACCATTTTTGCAGGTATCACAGGAATGTTTCTATATAACTTGCTATCCTCTGTGCTAAGGTCGGTGGGCGATAGCAAAACACCGCTCTATTTTTTGATAGGCTCTGCTTTTTCAAATGTTGCACTAGACTTATTATTTGTTCTTGTCTTTAATATGGGAGTTTTCGGCACATCACTCGCAACAGTTCTTTCTCAAACTGTTTCAGGCATTATGTGCATAATTCTTATTAACAAAAAGTTTGACATACTCAAAACAGTTAAAAAAGACTGGGAGTTTTCTATGACTCATGCAAAAAAAATGCTTTATCTAGGTTTGCCAATGGGCTTGCAATTTTCGATAACAGCAATTGGTTCTGTTATCTTGCAATCGTCTGTTAACTCTCTTGGAACAATTGCGGCTGCGTCTATCTCGGCTGGCTCAAGAATAAACGCTTTTACAATGAAAGCACTAGAAACTTTGGGTCTTGCAATGGCAACTTTTACAGGTCAAAACCTTGGTGCCGGAAAATTCGACAGAGTAACAAAAGGTCTTATTCAAACCATGTTAATCGGATTTGGCTATTCGGTTGTCATGTTCGTTGTCTTGTTCTTTACAAGCGATTATTTGGCACTTATCCTTGTTTCTCCAGAAGAAACAGAGGCTATTGCAAACATCAAATTATTCCTACTTGTCAACAGTGCAGCGTATTTAATTAACACATTGCTACACGTTTTCAGAAACACAATTCAAGGTGCAGGATACTCGGCTGTTGCAATGATAGCTGGCGTTTTAGAGATGTGTGCAAGAATTTTTGTTGCTTATGTTTTGGTTGGTTCGTTCGCATATATGGGTGCAATTTTGGCAAACCCAATAGCATGGAGTGCTGCGGTTGTGTTCTTAATTCCAACATACATAGTTATTATCAAAAGGCTCAAACGAATGGCGGCAAATGGCGAGCTCCAAAAGAACTATAATTAAAAAAGATTTAGCTTAAATAAAAAAATCACCCATTCACTTTTTTTGCATATTATAGCAAAAAAGAATGAGGTGATTTTTTGTTATCAACTGTAATTTTAACCGCAATAGCTGTTAGTATAGACGGCATGATTGCTGGTTTTGTTTATGGTGCTGTAAAAATAAAAGTGCCACTAAAATCGTTGTGCTTTTTGTCTTGCGTTCCAATTGTGATGTGTCTGATTACAATGAATTTTGCAAACCTTTTTGTGAGTATGGTAAGTGAAGATTTTGTTAGGTTGTTAGGCTTTTTCGCAATGCTTTGCCTTTCATTTATGTCGGTTAGGCAATATTTTTTGTCCAAAAAACAGAACATACAAAAAAAGGATATCACAAACATACTTATAAAGCCAGAACTTGCCGATTTAGACGGCACAAAGGACATAAACCTAAAAGAAGCACTTGTGCTTGGTTTTGCCGTGGGTGTTGATGCGAGTGCTGCCTCGGCAACGCTTGCACTCTTGCAAGTTGACATTATTTTTTGCTCAGTTTTGATGGGATTTATCCATTTCGTTTTCATAGGTACGGGCAATGGACTAGGCAAAAAACTTAAGATTAAGGCGGATTTTTTAAGATTAGTTTCAGCTGCAATTTTCTTGGTTTTAGCTTTTATAAGGATAATGTAACAAGATGATATAAAAACAGGCAAGTCGCTTTTTTTGTAGCAACTTGCCTGGCCTGTTTGTGTGTTTTTTATTTGCCAAAGACTTGTATTCTTAAATGTCTTGGTATTGAATTTTTGATAGCATCTACCATCTTTTCGCTTGGGTCAAAAACCAAAAGCGTATAGCCTGTTTTTTTGCTCCTTGCAATAACATAAACAGCGTCATCGCCTGACTCATAAACACTTGCAAAAATTTTGTGCTCAAAATTTTTGTTTTTAAGTGCTGGCAAATCTGGTGTATAGTCGCCGATATCCTCGATATCTTTGCAGTCGAAAGAAGTTAATCTTTTTCTTGATTTTTGCGACATGATTTTGTCTATGCTTAAATCGCCATTTGTAAAAGCATATTCATACTCAATGTTCTGTTGACATACAACCCAATAGATGCCATAGACACAGCCACAGAGCAAGAAAAAGACAATAGAAACCGATGTTGAACCAAAGTATGTTGGCAAAATTGCACCTGCAAGATAGATTAAAAGCACAGCCAAAAAGATACTGCCGATAATAATAGCGATGTTTTTTGGACTTCTTTTCCTTTTAATCAAAAACTCTAAAAATATATCCATTGAATAATTTAGCATAAATTTTCTCCCGTATAAGTAATTTCTATTTACATAATAGCACAAATTTTGCAATTAATCAAGAATAATTTGTGAATTTTAATATATTTTATTGGTGCATCTCGTCAACAGCCTCTGGATTGTATCTCAAATAGCTTTTGCCGTATTTTTCACGAAGAATTCTTCTCTCTTTATATGTATCAAAGATTTTTTCTTTTGCTTTTTCTTGGTCAGCAATCATGATTACATATTCATTAGTAGCAAGCTCTTTGCCCTCACTGTCAAAAATTGCAATTTTAACAGAAAAAGTTTTGTCCTCATCGCCTGTTACTACCCATTTAATATCTTTGTGCTCGTTTGAAGAGTTCTCGCCAATATTAACTTTGAAAGTATCTTGATAGACTGATTTTCCATTTTGGTCTAGAATTTCTGCTGTATATGTTACATCGTTATACTCTTTGTATAGGTCGTTGATTGTCCAAAGAGAAGCTACAAATTCTTCGCCTGGCATATATCTACGTTTTGGGAATTTCAAACTTGGGATAAGTGGAGCATAGCATTTTTTGACATAGTTAAACGATTTTTTCTCAACACCATAATAGTCGATGATTTCCCATTTGATAAGTGGCCAGTTTGTGATAAAGTGGCAAAGAGAAACAGCACTTACGTGTGGTTTGCACCTTCTGAAATGCTCTAGTGAGAATTGAAGAATTGTACCTTGAGCAATTTGAGTAGCCTCAACAAAATGCTCTAGGCTGTCCATGCAATCGTTTCCAAAAACTTCTATATTAAGGTTTTGTAAAACGTGGATATCAGCCCAGTGATAACCCCAGCTCAAGCCCATTGGCCATAGCTCGTTTTCTGGTATAAATTTACGCAAGCTCTCTACGTTTGGAGCAGATGCAGCTGTCAATTCAGGTATTACTGCATAATCAAGTTGAGGGTAGAAATCTTCCATAAATCTTGCACCGCCAGCATAGTAGTGTCCGTTTGCGTGTGACGATTCTTTTGGTTTATAGCCAAGTCTTTGACCCTCTGATGTGCTAAGTGGCGATGCATCTGCATAAGGAACATTTGTAAGTTCTTTTGTGAGTTCGCCAATTTTTTTCATTAGTCCTTTGTTAGCACTGTGAACGTGTGGCTCTGAGAAATAAACTTCTTCTCCGCCCATCCACATGATAGTAGAAGCGTGGTTTCTTCTGTCTATAACTGTTCCTTTTATCTCTGGATATAGTTTTGCGAGATATTCTTCATCATCTCTAAAAACTTGTGTAGCAAAGCCAAAGTTTGTCCAAACAGTTATGCCGAGTTCGTCACAAATTCTGTAAAAATCTTCTGTTTCAGCTGGATGCCAACCAAAGATACGTAGGTTGTTTATGTTAGCCTCTTTGCATTTTTCAAGGAAGAATTGATATTTGCCTGTGTTGTTTTTGCCATAGAAGAATGATGGTTGACCGCCCCAACAAGCAGAACGCAAGAACATTGGTTTGCCGTTTATAACAAATGTCCATGGGTTTTCAACTTCTTCAAGTGTAAAGCCAGGGTTCATTGCCATTGTTACTTCACGTAGTCCAACTTTGTCCGAAATATTATCAAGAAGAATGTCGCCAGACAATACTTCTACTTTAATGTCGTATAAAAATTGCTCGCCTAAATCATAAGGCCACCAGAGTTTTGCATTTTCGATAACAGTGTCAAGCATAAATTTGTTTTCGCCGTTTACAACTGTTACATCTTGTGTGCAAACATATTCTTTTTCGCCGTCAGAAAGTGTAATTGCAAGTGTTGCGTCTGTGTTGTCTTTTGCAATACCTGTCACATTTGCCTCAAGAGAAAGATTTGCGTTTGCTCCGTCAACAACTGTTTCAACACGGAAATTCTCAATTCTAACTTTGTTTGTTGCGATAAGTTTGACAGGTTTCCAAATACCAAAAGGAATAACACCTGTTAAATAGTCACCAGCAAAGTTGTGTTTCATACCTGCAAAGTTCTTTTGGTTTTTTGGTGGTGGGTCAAGTTTTATAAAAATTTTGTTCATGTTTGTGTTAGCAACAGTAAAGTCAACATAGTCTGTAACATCAAATTGAAAAGAACTCATCATGCCCTCGTGTCTGCCTAAATAATTAGCATTTAGCCAAACATCACAGCTATAATCAACACCCTCAAAAATCAAAGTGAAGTCTGCCCCTTGTAAATCCAAAGGAAGTTTAAAGTCGTAAGTATACCACCACTCGTAGTCTTGCACCCATTTGCATTTTGCCATGTTTCTGCCAAAATACGGGTCGTCAAGCTCACCGACAACATAGAGGTCTGTATATACATCGCCTGGCACTTTTGCGTGGTTCCAGCTATAATCGTTTCCTGAGTGCTCGTTTAGTAGCATAGGAATTCCCTCTGCAACACCTTGGCCAATTCTCATTCTTTCCATTTTCCAAAGATATCCGCTGAAGTCATCAACATTGCGTCCGTTAAAGTTTTTTTCGATAGTCATAATGTAAAAACCCTTTCAATTAATAAAGTTAATTATATTCTACCATTTTTTAAAATAAAAAATATATAAATTCGTAGCGTTATTTTTTATTTTTATGTGCAATAAGAGAAGTTGTGCTTTTGTCATTTAATTGTGGTTAAAAGCACAACTTTTCACTTGTTTTTTTCAAAGTTGTTTGTATATATAATTTTCGCCTTGGTATAGCTCGCCGATTTTTTTAATCTTCTCTGGTTTTTCTTCGTGGGATTTAAGTTTTTTGTGCAACCATTTTACATCTAGCCACTTGCCAAATTTATATCCCGTTTTCTCGTAAATTCCGATATTGCTAAAGCCGAATTTTTTGTGGATATTTTCGCTCTTTTCGTTTGGCACAGTTATTCCAGAATATGCATTGAAAAAGCCTTGTTTAGGCAGAATATCAAAAAGAACTGAATATAGCTCTGTTCCAATGCCACTACTTAAGCAATTTTGGTCAAGATAAATCGACACCTCAACATCATAATCATACGCCTCACGCTCTTTGTGCTTAGATGCATAAGCGTAGCCTTTTATTTTGTCGTTTTCTACATACACAAGATATGGATAACTACTGCTGATTGTTTCCACTCTTTTTGTAAAATCCTCAAGACTTGGCACTTTAAGTTCAAAAGAAATTGTTGTGTTTTCGATGTATTTTGAATATATTGCAAGTATCTCTGCACTGTCATTTTTGTTTGCTTGTCTGATGTATTTTTCAGGCATAAAAAATCACCTCTTATATAATTTTGTTTTCAACTATATTATTTTAACACAAATTTTGAAAAATTGTAAGTATTTTGAAAATTTTTTGAAAAAAAGCTGTTGTTTTTTAGAGTTTTGTTATATAATAAGAATATACAATTTTTTGGAGGAATAGTTATGGATGTTTTTAAAAATTTAGGTTCGGCAATTTTGCAAGCTAAACAGTCAGTTTCTAATAAAGCACAAAAAAATGCGATTATTAGCAAGCTAACTGCATTGATAAAAAAAGAAAAAGCGATTAGCGACAGAGCGTATATCGCTTTAGGAAAATATTATTATAATAACGAAAGAAATGTTTCAAACGCTCAAACAGAGATAATTTGTGGAGAGATTGAAGAGGCTCTGAAAAAAATAGAGCAAGCAAAAGCTCACTTAAGAAAAATTTATGATAGCAGTGAAAAAGAAACAATTATTATAGAAGAAAATATGGACTATGCTGTGTCAGACGGCATGGTTGACGAGAGTATAGAAAAATTAAGCGAGGATGAATTACCAGTTGAATAAAAAGAAAATTGCAGTTGGCATGAGTGGCGGAGTGGATAGTTCTGTCGCAGCACTTATGCTCAAACAACAAGGACACGATGTTATCGGAATAACACTTTTGCTAAAACCAACAGCAAACAAAGAAGAAGAAGATGCAATGTTCAAAGAAGTGAACGATGCAAAAGCCGTTTGTGAAAAAATTGGAATAGAACACCACACAGCCGATTTTAGAAAAGAATTTAACCAAACAATTATCAAAAATTTTGTAGATGAATACAAAAATGGCAGAACCCCAAACCCTTGCATACTCTGCAATTCGGTGATAAAGTTTGGAAAAATGCTCGATTTTGCAAAAGACTTAGGCTACGACTATCTTGCGACAGGGCACTATGCGATTATTGAAGAAAAAGAGGGAGAGTTTTTTTTAAGACGCTCCGAAAACCCAAAAGACCAAAGCTATTTTTTGTATTTGCTAACACAAGAACAGCTTTCTCACGTTCTTTTTCCGCTTGAAAAAATGGAGAAATCAGAAACAAGAGAAATTGCAGAAAAATTTGAACTTCCTGTTGCAAAAAAATCTGACAGCCAAGATATTTGCTTTATCAAAAATGGCGACTATATTTCTTTTATAGATAAAAGACTAGATAAGCCTTTTGAGATTGGCGATTTTGTTGACGAAAACGGAAAAGTTTTGGGAAAACACAAGGGTATTTATAGATACACAGTTGGGCAAAGGCGTGGGCTTGGCATAGCTCTTGGCGAGAGGTGTTTTGTTGGAAATATTGATGTAACAACAAACAACATAACTCTTTTAAGGGCAGACAGCAAAAAAGAAAGAAAATTTATTGTGGGAAATCCACATTTCATAAATATAGAAAAACTAGAAAACGAGATAGAAGTTATGGCAAAAACTCGTTATCGTGCAAAGCTAGAAAAAGCGATTATCAGACCGCTTGGCGACGATGTTGAGCTAGAGTTTTTGAGCTACGAAACATTGGTAAGCCCAGGGCAGTCCGCTGTTTTTTATATTGACGACACCGTTGTAGGCGGTGGCATTCTTAAGAAGTAAAGAGAAAGGGTAGAAAATCATGTCTAATAAATCAAAACGTGAAATTATTTGCCCAAACTGTGCACAAGGTCAAAAAGTTACACTCTATACAGGTATTAACAACATACAAAATCCAGAGCTTAAGGACAGAATTTTGAAAGAAGATATCTTCGATTTCAAGTGCAAGGGCTGTGGATACAAGGCTCAACTTGTCTATCCGCTGATTTTTATTGACTCAAGAAATTCTTATGTCATAGCTTTCTGCCCTGTTCAAACAGAAGAAGAGCTTGAAACAGACGAAAAAATTTCTTCGTTTACAAAAAGAAAAGTGAAAAATATTGCGGAACTCAAAGAAAAAATAATGATTTTTGATAATCATTTAAACGACTTGGCAATAGAAATGGTGAAAAATAGTTTTGTCGGAATTTTTAGAAATAAGTATCAAAATACTGATATCCAAATGTATTTCAGCCATGTTGATACAAGAGAAGACTTGACTTTTGCTATATTTGTTGGCGATGAAAAACGTGCGGTATACGAAAAGGTTAATTTTATGGTATACAAGCAATCCGCCGAGGTTCTTAGAAGCATAGCGTATCAAGAAAAAGACGAGTTTTTAAGGGTTGATACCGCAACGGTTAAGATTTTGACAGGTGAAAAATAAAAAAAGGACACGAAAAAAATTCGTGTCCAAAAAATATTTTTTATCAAACTGTTTCAGGTGCTGAATATTCGCCGTCAAATGTTTCGACAGTTACTTCTTCCATTGCAATGTTAAAAAGTGGTTTATCAGAATAATCTCTTTTAACATTAACAATTTGTCTTGCAACATCTAGTCCTTCAAAAATTTTACCAAATGCAGCATATTGACCGTCTAGGTATGGAGCGTCGTCAACCATAATGAAGAATTGGCTACCTGCACTGTCTGGGTCCTTTGTTCTAGCCATAGACAAAACGCCCTCTGAGTGTTTTAGGTTGTTTTCAAAGCCATTAGCAGAAAATTCGCCAGCTATGTGGTGACCAGGGCCACCAGTGCCTGTGCCGTTTGGGTCGCCACCTTGAATCATAAAGCCAGGGATAACACGGTGGAAGATAACTCCGTTATAAAATTCTTCTTCGATTAGTGAGATAAAGTTATTAACAGTGTTAGGAGCGATTTCTGGATAAAGCTCAGCTTTCATTTCGCCCATTGTTGTTTTAAAAGTAACGATTGGATTTTTCATTTTCTAATCTCCTATAAAAATTAATTCGGCAATGCCTGTTTCTTTATATTTTATCACAAAAAAGCAAAAATGTATATATATAAATCAAAAAAATAATTTAAGAGAAAGGTGCTTCACCAAATGAAAATAATTTCTTGGAATGTTAACGGGCTAAGAGCCTGTGTTAAAAAAGGTTTTTTAGATTTTTTATATTCCGAAAATCCTGATGTAATCTGCTTGCAAGAAACAAAAATGCAAAAAGAACAAAAAGATTTTGAGATAGAGGGATATCACGATTTTTGGAACAGTGCAGAGAAAAAAGGATATTCAGGCACTGCGATTTTCACAAAAACTATTCCACTAAACGTAACATATAACATTGGAGTTGAAGAGCACTCGACAGAGGGCAGAGTTATCACAGCCGAGTACGAAGATTTTTTCTTGGTTTGTTGCTACACTCCAAACGCACAAGATAAGCTAAAAAGAATTGATTATCGAATGAAGTTTGAGGACGATTTCAGAGAGTATCTTAACAAACTAAAAGAAACAAAAGCCGTTGTTTTGTGTGGCGATTTAAATGTTGCTCACAATCCAATTGACCTAAAAAATCCAAAGACAAATGTCGGAAATCCTGGATATTCTTATGAGGAAAGAGGGAAGATGACAGAGCTTTTGGAGAGCGGATTTGTCGATAGTTTCCGCCATTTTTACCCAGAAAAAGAATTTGCATATTCATGGTGGAGTTACAGAGCAAACGCAAGAGCAAACAACACAGGCTGGCGTATTGACTATTTTGTTGTGTCAAAAGGTTTTGAAGAAAAACTAAAAGACAGCTTTATTTTGCCAGAAATTTTAGGAAGCGACCACTGCCCAGTTGGAATAGAGTTTTAGTATATTGCCCCAAAAACCATACAAATTGAATACCGATATATATTATATAAAATTAGGAGATAAAAAACATGAATTACAACGAAATCGCACTAGAAAAACACAAAGAATGGAAAGGCAAAATCTCTGTTGAGGCTAAATGCCCACTTGTTGACAGAAACGACTTGTCAATCGCTTATACACCTGGTGTTGCTGCACCTTGTCTGGAAATTCAAAAAGACTTAAGCCAATCTTATGAGTACACAGGCAGAGGAAACCTTGTCGCTGTTGTTACAGACGGAACAGCTGTTTTGGGTCTTGGCGACATCGGACCAGAGGCTGGAATGCCTGTTATGGAGGGAAAATGCGTGTTGTTCAAAGCTTTTGCTGATGTTGATGCATTCCCACTTTGTATTCGCTCAAAAGATGTAGACGAAATTGTTAGAACAATAGAACTTTTACAAGGCTCTTTTGGTGGAATTAATCTTGAGGACATCGCAGCTCCAAGATGTTTTGAGATTGAAGAAAAACTAAAACAAAAACTTGATATCCCTGTTTTCCACGACGACCAACACGGAACAGCTGTTGTTGTTCTTTCTGCGTTAATCAACGCTCTAAAAATTGTTGATAAAAAAATTGACGAAATTTCAATCGTTATAAACGGTGCAGGTGCTGCTGGAATTGCAATTGCAAAACTTTTGATGCACTACGGCGTTAAAAATATAACACTTGTTGACATCAACGGAACAATTTATGAGGGAAGAGATAATCTTTCTGATGTTCAAGTTGAAATGGCAAAAATCACAAACAGAAAAGGCATTAAAGGTGGACTTCAAGAAGCTATTGTTGGTGCAGATGTTTTTGTTGGTGTTTCTGCTCCTAATTGCCTAAAACCAGAGATGATAAAGACAATGAACAGTGATGCAATTGTTTTTGCAATGGCTAACCCAACACCAGAGATTTTCCCAGAAGATGCCTTAAAGGCTGGTGCAAGAATTGTTGGAACAGGTCGTTCAGACTATCCAAACCAAATCAACAATGTGCTTGTTTTCCCTGGTCTTTTCAGAGGAACACTTGATGTTAGAGCGAAAGAAATAACAAATGACATGAAAATTGCAGCAGCGATAGCAATTGCAAGTTACATAAAAGAAGAAGACCTTTCTGAAACAAATATTATCCCAATCGCACTAGACAAAAATGTTTCAAAAATCGTAGCAGAAGCAGTAGCAAATGCTGTTAAAAAATAAATTCTAAATAAAAGTGGAGGTTTTATATCATGGCTTTAATCACCTGTCCAGATTGTCAAAACCAAGTTTCTGAAAAAGCTAGTTATTGCCCAAAGTGTGGCTGTCCTATTGCAGAAATAACAAAATCAGCAAACGTGAATAGTGTGCCTGTGGAAAGTCCACCTGTGGAAAGTCCACCTGCGGGAAGCCCGCCTGTGGGAGCTCAAAATAATTACCAAGCTCCAAATCAAGTTCCTCAACAAGGTTATCCACAAAATCCATACCCTCAACAAGCATACCAACAAAACCCATATCAACAAAATGCACCTGTGCAAGGTCAGCAATATCAAAATCCTTATCAAATGCCAAAGCCTAAAAAAAGCAAAGCTCCGCTTATCATAATTATCATAGTCGCAGTTCTTATTGCTGGTGGCGTTTCTGCGTTCTTTATTTTTGGTGGCGATTTAACACAGGGAATTTTGAGCACTTCTACAAGCTATAAAGCAAGTGATGTGGAAATAGAAAGTTGCGTTTTAAACGGGGATATGTCAAATGACTATTGGAACTATTACGATGCAACGATTGTTTCTGAACACAAAGAAAACTTTGTAGTTGTCTTGCAATATGATAACGAATATTATTCTGATTATTTTTATGTGTTTATGAATGACGGCGTGGGAACTATCACGTTATACGAAGAAACAACGCTAAATGTAGAAGATAGTTATTCTATTGTTGGATATTTAGACGGATACAATCTTGACTCTTCAGCAATTAACTACACCGAAACACTCGGTTATAACGAAGAAAGTTACTACTATATTCTTGAGTCTATTATCGGTATGACAGAAGAAAAAACAGGTATTCTCTTTTTCAAACTAACAAATAAAAGCACTTCTGAGGTGGAATATGCCTCTGCTTTTGTAGACAATGGCGTGTGCTGTGCAAGCACTTATTTAGATAATGATAACTACTTAGAATTTGAGTATGAGGCTTTGTATTTTTGCGAGGTTAGCACAGCTGGTTCAAACATTACATATTCACAAATGAACACTATACAAGAAAATTACTATGATAGCGATTATATTTATGAAGAATGGTCGGATATTAATGCAAACGATGGCATAATTCTTTTTTCTTGGGACTTTGATTTAGACAAATTTGACGATGCTTTGCGTGAAATGATTAGCTACGACGAAGAAAGATATACATACATTTTAACAATGTATGAAAGTAGTGATGCAGAAAGTGGCGATGTAGAAAGCTCATCGATAGAATTTACTAGAACAACACAGTTCTCTTCTGTTGTTGATGGATATGCATTTTTGTATATGAATGGTTTAGACCCAGATTTGTTAGACGGTTTAGAGTATATGGAGTTTAATACTTTAGGCTGTTTAGAAATAATTGAATTTGAAAAATAAGATATCTATAAATCAAAAAAATCCACGAGAAATTTTTCTCGTGGATTTTTATATTTATTAACTAAAAGAAAATTATCTGTCTACACGAGCAGAAGCTCCGCCCATAAGTTTTTCAACTTCTTTTTTGCTTGCCATTGATGTGTCGCCAGCTGTTGTCATTGCAAGTGCACCGTGAGCAGCACCATAGTTAACTGCGATCGATGCGTCTTCTGTTTCCATCAGACCATATACAAGACCAGAAGCAAAGCTGTCACCACCACCAACTCTATCCATAATCTCAAGAGCAGGATATTTGTTTGAGAAATGAATTTCGCCGTCAGCGTAGCACATTGCTGCCCAGTCGTTAACTGTTGCAGTTTTAACTTCTCTAAGTGTTGTAGCAACAACTTTGAAGTTAGGGTATGTTTCAACAGCGTTTTTAACCATAACTTTGTAACCGTCAAGGTTAAGTTCTGTTAGGTTTTCGTCATTACCAGGAACTTCTAGTCCAAGGCAAGCTGTAAAGTCTTCTTCGTTACCAATCATAACGTCGATATATTTAGCGATTTCTTTGTTAACTTCTTGAGCTTTTTCTAGTCCGCCGATTGATTTCCACATTGAAGGACGGTAGTTAAGGTCATAAGAAACAAGTGTGCCATATTTTTTAGCTGCTTTAACAGCTGCGATTGTAAGTTCAGCTGATGTCTCTGAAAGAGCAGCGAAAATACCGCCAGTATGTAACCATCTTACGCCAAGTGTGCCAAAAATATAATCAAAATCAAAGTCAGCAGCTGTCATTTGGCTGATAGCTGTGTTACCTCTGTCAGAAACACCAACAGCACCACGAACACCAAAGCCACGCTCTGTAAAGTTCAAGCCGTTTCTAACTGTTCTGCCGATACCATCATAATCTACCCATTTGATAAATTGTGTATCAACGCCACCTTGCATAATAAAATCTTCAACAAGTCTGCCAATTTCGTTATCAGCAAAAGCTGTGATAACAGCAGTTTTGTATCCGAAACAACGTCTTAGTCCACGAGCAACATTGTATTCACCGCCGCCCTCCCAAGCTCTGAATTGTCTAGCTGTTTTAATTCTGCCCTCGCCTGGATCAAGTCTTAGCATAACTTCGCCAAGTGAAACTTGGTCAAACATACATTCTTCTTTTGGTCTTAGATTTAAATTCATAATAGTTCTCCTTTTAATCATAAATAGCCTATAAGCTTTACGCAAATGTAAACGCTTAACATCATATTAATCTATTTTTTATATTATCATAACGTACCAAAATTGTCAATAGTTTTTGCCATGTATTGTAGCAATTACTTGATTTATTTAATAAATTGTGATAAACTAATAAAAAAGCAACGATACAAAAAGAAAGGTTCGTTATAAAATGGCTAAACTTAGATTTTTATTAGCACAAGTTGTTTGCAAAATTGCTGGATTTGTTTTGAGAAATATTTTTAAAAGAGGTACAAATACCCCAGGTATTTTGGCACTCAAGATTTGCCCAAATATGATGAGATATTACAAAATGCCAGAAACCGTCATCTGCGTCACAGGCACAAACGGCAAGACCACAACAGCAAATACAATCACGCATATCCTAAGAGAAAATGGAAAAAAAGTTGTTAGCAATTCAGAGGGCTCAAACATGGCATCTGGGCTTGTTTCGCTCTTTGCAAAAAACTCTAGCCTTTTTGGAAAAGTTAAGGGCGACATGGCTGTTTTGGAAATAGACGAGCGTTCTTCTTCTTATATATACGACAAAATCACCCCAACTTATATCCTTTGCACAAACCTTTTCCGTGACTCTATCAAGAGAAACGGACACAGCGAATTTATCTTTGATAAGATTGATAAATTTATTCCAAAAAGCACCACTATGTTGCTAAACGCAAACGACCCAATTTCTTTTATGCTTGGCAAAAACCAAGGGAACAAAAGCTTGTATTTTTCAGTTTTAGAAACAGAAAAGTCTATGGAAATTCAAGAAACACAAGTCAAAGACATCATCGCTTGCCCAGTTTGTGGACAAGTTTTGAAATACGATTATTACCACAATAACCACATAGGTCAGCTAAAAAAATGTGACTGCGGTTTTTGTGCACAAGCACCAAATTTTTATGCTGATAATGTTGATTTTGCCAAGGGTGAATTTGATTTTAACACAGAAAAAGAGAAAATAAGCTTTTCTTTTGGTGGGAATTTGTTCAATGTTTTCAACCTAACCGCCTGTGCTGCGATATGCAAAACTGTTGGAATTAGCCTTGAGGACATCAAAAAATCAATCAACAATTTTGGCTCGGCACAAGGACGTTTCGCAAGTGAAAAAAAGGGAGATTTGTCAGTGTTTACAATGCTTTCCAAAAACCAAAACCCTATATCTTCTTCACAAAGTATTTCTTATTTAGAAAATATAAAAGGTGAGAAAAGCGTTGTTTTGTGCATCACAGACCCAAACGATTCTCATGGGCACGAGGATATCTCGTGGCTTTATGATGTGGATTTTTCCGCACTTAAAAACAAAGAGATAAAAACTATCCTTGTCGGCGGAATTAGATGTTTCGACGTCGCTTTGTGCCTTAGCCTAAGAGATATCGAGCCTGAAAAAATCAAGCTTTATCCAAAATACGAAGATTTAGAAATAAATATCAAAAAAGATATAGAAATAAACAAAGGCAGTGTAGGAATATATTTTGCACTTTATGCCAAAGAAATCGCAACAAAAATAAAAAAAGCATTGGACTAAAAGGAGATTTTTTAGAATGAAAACTTTTATTATAGAAGTGCTCTACCCAGAGTTTAACAATCTTTATGGCGACACAGGCAACATTTTATATTTAACAAAAAAGCTAGAAAAATCACCTTTAAAAATCAAAGTTATCAACACTTTTTTCAGCGAAACACCAGCTTTTACAAGCGAAAAAGTAGACTTTTTGTTCATTGCTCCGTCAAGCGAAAAAAACCAAATTAAGCAAATCGATAAACTCAAAAAGTACAAAACAGAATTGAAAGAAAGAATAGAAAGCGGACTAATCACCCTTGCAACAGGCAATGCCCTAGAGATTTTTGGCGAATATATAATCTTACCAGACGAGAGCAAATGCGAGGCACTGGGAATTTTTCCGATTTATGCAAAACGCTTTGACAAACTCCGCTACAACGACCTTTCTCTTGGAAAATACAAAGACATAGACATTGTCGGCTACAAAAATCAACTTAGCCACAGCTATTTAACAGGCGATTTTGACAAAGAGTTTTTGCAAATGACTCGTGGCAGTGGCTTTAACCCAGATGTCAAAACAGAGGGAATTAATGTCAACAACTTTTTCGCAAGCTATCTTTTGGGGCCAATCTTGCCAATCAATCCGATTTTTACAGAAGAAATACTAAAAAATTATCTCGGCGATGATTATATTCAAAACGATTTACCTTTTGAAAAAGAAGCATACAAACAAAGACTGTCAGAATTGAAAAGTGTGAATTGAGATATGTTGATTTTTTACCCACACAAGTGATTTAATTGAAAAAACCAAGCTCAAAAGCTTGGTTTTTTTTGAAAGATACCTCTAATTTTAATAGAACACGCACCCATTTAAAGATTATGCTCATTTTGCGTGGTACAATTTATCTTGCTCCCACGACAAAATGTTATTATCAATGTATTGCCAGATTTCGTTATACGATTTTTCATTTCTTATAATGTGTTCGTAATATCCTCTTTGCCAGATATGTTTATCAAATGGCAGAAACAAATTATTTTTTACACCATGAATATATTCATTTGTTGTTTGTGTTTTGAACCATTTTATCATTTCATGTAGGGGCGAACCTATGTGTTCGCCCGTTTTGTTATGAATAGACAATATAAAATGGATATGATTTGGCATGATAATATATTTGTCAATTTCTATATTATTATATTTATTTTTTAATTCAATGATATATTTTTCGATTATTTTATGCGGGTTATTCGGGCGAACACACAGGTTCGCCCCTACAATCTCACCAAATAAACATTCACGATTTTGGGTACATATTGTAACAAAGTATGCACCGTTTTGGCTGTAATCGTAATCTTTTAATCGAATTGATTTTCTTTTGGGCAATTCCATAATAACCTCATAAACTACTCATTTTGTACTCCAACGTTTCAAAGTTGGAACTAGTTTTTAAAGATATTCTTTTGCCTGTTTTTCTGTAAAATTTGGCGGAGACGGTGGGATTTGAACCCACGTGCCCTTGCAGGCTACCGCATTTCGAGTGCGGCTCGTTATGACCACTTCGATACGTCTCCATGTTGTTTAAATCGCCATTAGGCGACTTTGCTATATAATTTTATCTCTTTTTTGGCTGAATGTCAAGAAAAATCTAAATTTTTTTTTGAAAATTGTTGACATATCCTTGCAAAATCTATATAATAGAAATGTTATAAATCTTAGAGAATATAATAATTATCACGTTAAAGGTGGACTGTTCAATGGCAGAAAAACAAATATATTTAACAAAAGAAGGAAAAGAGTCTCTTGAAAAGGAACTAGAACAATTAGTTTCTGTTGGAAGAAAAGAGGCGGCTGAAAAACTAAAAGTTGCTAGAAGTTTTGGCGACCTTTCAGAAAACAGCGAATACGACGAAGCGAAAAACGACCAAGCTATGCTTGAGGCAAGAATTGCTGACCTTGAGGTTATGCTAAAACTTGCGGTTGTTGTTAATGAAGCTGAACTAAACTCAGAGAATGTAAACATGGGCTCTGTTGTTACAATTTCAACAACAGGCAGAGATGGTAGCGAGATAACAAGAGAATTTAAAATTGTTGGTTCTAACGAAGCTGACCCAAGAAACGGAAAAATCTCTGATGAGTCTGCTGTTGGCAAGGCTCTTTTCGGACAAAAAGTTGGCTCAACTGTGGATGTTGAAACAGCTTTTGGCACATCTAGCTATAAAATTGTTTCTATTTCAAGATAATTTTTTAGTTTATTAAATTTAACCAATTTATGGAAGGAAGATATAAATGGCTGAAATGCAAAAAGAGCAAGCTTTAGAACTAAGCGAATTGCTCCAAATTAGAAGAGATAAATTAACATCTCTTGCAGATATGGGCAAAAATCCATTTGTTATAACAAAGTTTGATGTTACTGACTATGCAAAAGAAACTGTCGAAAACTTTGTTGAGCCAGAGGACGGTGCTCACTATGGAAAAACTGTAAGCATGGCGGGCAGAATTATGAGTCGCCGTGACATGGGAAAAGCAGCTTTCATGGATCTTAGGGATACAACTGGCAGAATTCAATTATATGTAAAAATGGATGTTTTGGGCGAAGATAATTTCAAAAATTTCTTTGCTACTGTTGACATTGGCGACATCGTTGGTGTTACTGGTGAAATTTTTAAAACTAGACGTGGCGAAGTTTCTGTTAACGCAAGAGAGCTAACAATCCTTTCAAAATCATTGTTGCCTTTGCCAGAAAAATATCACGGACTAAAAGACGTTGACGAGAGATATAGAAAAAGATATGTCGATTTAATCATGAACCCAGAAGTTAAGGATAATTTCAGAAAAAGGTCTATGATTATTAGCGAAATCAGAAGATATCTTGACGGCAACAACTTTATGGAAGTAGAAACTCCAATCCTACACAACCAAGCAGGCGGAGCGGCTGCTAGACCATTCATCACTCACCACAATTCGCTTAACATAGACTTGGTTATGAGAATTGCTTTGGAACTTCACCTAAAAAGACTTATCGTTGGTGGATTTGACAAAGTTTATGAAATCGGCAGAGTTTTCAGAAACGAGGGTATGGACACAAGCCACAACCCAGAGTTCACTCTTCTTGAGCTATACCAAGCGTACACAGATTTTGTTGGAATGATGAACCTCACAGAAGATTTGATCAGAACTGTTGCACAAAAAGTTTTGGGAACAACTGATATTCTTTATGGCGAAACAGAACTTGACCTTGCAAAACCATTTGCAAGAATTTCTATGGTTGAGTCAATCAAACAATATAGCGGTGTAGATTTTATGACTGTTGAAACTGTTGAAGAGGCAAGAGAACTTGCAAAAGCTCACCATATTGAGTATGAAGCAAGATACAAAAAAGGTGAGATTATCAACCTATTCTTCGAGAAATATGTTGAAGAAAAACTTATCGAACCAACATTCATCACAGGTCACCCAACAGATATTTCTCCACTAGCTAAAAAATGCCCAGAGAACCCAGAGTTCACAGAGAGATTTGAGTTGTTTATTATGGGTCACGAATATGCAAATGCATTTAGTGAGCTTAACGACCCAATCGACCAACGTGAAAGATTTGAGGCTCAGGCTCTTGCAAAAGCTGCTGGAGATGAAGAGGCTTGCGACGTTGACGAGGATTTCCTCTGTGCACTAGAATACGCAATGCCACCAACAGGCGGTTTAGGTATCGGTGTTGACAGACTAATCATGCTTTTGACAAACTCAATGAGTATCAGAGATGTACTGTTATTCCCAACAATGAAACCTTTGGCTTAACAAACCACAATATATAGTGAAATTAACTTAAATAACGCTATATATAGTATATTTTAAGTGATTACAAAAAACTATTTACCACAAACTTACCACATTTGATAAGAGCAAAGAAAAGATAATTAGATAATATAAACACTACCACGAAAAAATGGTAGTGTTTTTTATTGCAAAAATATAGGTTAAAATGAAATAATAAACAGAATATTTATTGCTTGATTTAAGTTTATATTAGGATTTATCTTTGATTAAATGTGTTGTATTATTATTTGGATATTTACAAAATTAACTTTTTGCAGTATAATTCTTTTATAGTTGTGAATAGAGGGTTAAATATGAATATATACATAGATGAATCAGGTTCAATTAATAATAAGTTTCCATCAAATAAATCTTTTATTATTTGTTTGTTATATGTTCACGAAAGTGAAAAGAAAAACTTACAAAAAGCTTATAAAAGGTTTATTTCATCTAACTTTGCAAAATTACAAGAATTAGATAATGGTAAAATGTTTTTAAATGGCAAATTCAAGGAATTTAAAGGCTCTTGTTTTAATTATGATTTAAAAAATAAATTTATAGACTTCTTTTCTGCAAAGCCTTATTTTGATATTTTTTATATTCATATAGATAATTCAAAATTAAAAGATGTATTTTGTTCAAATACCGCCAGAGCGTTTAATTATACCTTGAAAAGTGCCTTGAAAGATTTTATAGTAAATGGTTATTTACCTAATGAAAATTGCCACTTACAATTAGATGAACGTAATGAAAAAACAGAAAGTAAATATTTCCTTAAAGATTATTTAAACACAGAATTAACTTTAGAGGGAATAACTGATAAATCTTTTGATGTTACTTATTTCGATTCTACAAATAATAGATTTGTACAAATTGCTGACGTTTTTGCAAATATTTATTTTTCAGAAATATTAAAAGGCAATTTCACAGAAAAGATTAATAATCTACTAGAAATAGGCATGATTAAGAAAATTTATAAATTTCCATGTGAATAGATTTGCATATTGACAATAACAAGTGCATATGCTATAATAAGGTTACCAACAGTAAGTCCATTAAATGTGCCTTTTATTTGGTAAGTGTCATGTGTTGGCATCACAAATTGGCGATTGGTAACCTTTAATTATTAAGACAAGTTTAATTACTTGTCTTTTAATTTTTTCATCAAAGCACTTGACTTTTAAAAAATTGGTTAATTGTATAATCAAATTGAACACATAAAAAAAGGTCCACAGTGAAAGGATTTTCTGTTAGAATAAAGTTACTACACAACATTCTAGTAGAAGGAGTCCATTCACTATGGACAATAACTATTGTAACGCTCGCATTCAGTACGAAGAGAATAAGTTTTCTTAATATTTATAAATTCACTATTCACTCTTACCTTTTCACTAAAAAATATTTATATTTTAAAGATTATTAATACTTTTTTCATTAAAATATGGTAAAATAAAACATATCAAAACGAAAAAATTAAAAGGAGTGGAAAAAAATATGGCTAGAGAGAGATATTTACTTGATGCAGAAGAAACAAGCCCTATACACGACAACGTAGTTCAAATGACTACAAAAAAACAAAAAATAGAGAACTGGTGGTTTTATAATAGTAGCAAGCTAATTGCTTGCATACTTATTGCAGTGCTAGTTTTTGCAATTGCATTCACTGTTTTAACCAAAGAAAGCCCAGATTACTATGTTGGAATGCTTGTTAACAGAAATTTTGACAGCTCTTTGACAGATATTTTGGAAGATCAACTTGCTGTTTATGGTGAAGATTTGAATGGTGACGGAAAGGTTATTGTTGAGATTGTTAACTGTTCAATTGGAAATGGTAGCGAAGTTGGTTCGGATACAAGCACATCAACAGAAGTTGCAGCAACAAAACTTCTCGCAGACCTTAACAACGGAAATAGCATTATTTGGATTTGTGATGATGCAGGATATCTTTATTCTGATAACGACAGCTACACAATTTTTGCGGATATGTTCGACTCTGAAAATCCAGCAATCAAGCCACTTGATGACTTTGAGGCACTTGCGAATTTAGATTTTAGCGAATACGAAAACGACTATTTAGATACAGATGAAGTAACAGAAATTTTTAGCAGTTTTTATGTTGCGTTCCGTGACGAAATCGGCACAGCAACAGGAACAACAGCAAAAGAGGAATACTACGAAAATTGTGAAGAATTACTAGACAATTTTCTTACTGGAACAGTTGTAAGCGGATAATTTATTTTTTTATCAATTGCGGAGATTTTTATGAAAATTAGTATTTTCGACTCAAGCCTTAGAGATGGTGCACAGTCAACTGGTGTGTCGTATACCT
>JAWXUN010000115.1:0-5736 GCA_044426425.1 Clostridia bacterium
CGATGATAGTAGTTTCAGCCTTGTTTTTGATATCGGCTTGGATACTATTTTTGGGATTTAAGATGGTTCAGCCACAAGAAGCTTTGGTGCTAACGCTTTTCGGAAAATATATTGGCACAATTAAGTCAGAAGGTTTTTATTTTGTAAATCCTTTTGTAACGGCTGTTAACCCTGCGGCAAAGACTAATTTGCGTCAAAGTGGCGATGTTAATTCAAGCAAAAATTCTAGCGGTGGTTCTGCTCTCGGTGGAATAACTATAAGCACTGGAAATGTTGAATTTGTCAACAAAGCTATTTCGCTAAAATCTATGACTCTTAACAACAACAAACAAAAAATCAACGATTGCCTTGGAAATCCTGTTGAGATTGGAATTGCGGTTATTTGGAAAATCAACGACACTGCAAAGGCTGTTTTTAATGTTGATAATTACAAAGAATATCTATCTTTGCAGTGTGATGCTTCTTTGAGAAATATTATCAAAACTTATCCTTATGATGTGGCACAAAATATTGACACAACTGGTGATGGCAAGCCTGACGAGGGTTCGCTTAGAGGTTCTAGCGAAGTTGTTGCAAAAAAAATTAAAGAAGAAATTCAAGGAAAAGTTGAAATCGCAGGCATAGAAATTGTTGAGGCGAGAATTACATACCTTGCTTATGCACAAGAAATTGCCGCTGTTATGTTGCAACGCCAACAAGCATCTGCTGTTGTTGATGCAAGAAAATTGATTGTTGACGGAGCTGTTGGCATGGTAGAAATGGCACTTGCAAAACTAGACGAAAACCAAACAGTTAAGCTTGACGAAGAAAGAAAAGCGGCTATGGTGTCTAATTTGTTAGTTGTTCTTTGTGGAAACAAAGATGCACAACCGATAGTTAATTCAGGAAGTTTGTATTGATATGGCAGATAATTCAAAAAAACAGATACCACTGCGTGTATCGGCAAAATTATACAATCAAATAGCAGCTTGGGCAGAGGACGATTTTCGTTCTATAAATGGGCAAATTGAATATCTTTTGAGCGAATGTGTTAAGCAAAGAAAAATAAATGGCAAATATGTTTCGGATACAATTGACGAACAAATTGAATTAGAAATTGAATGAATTAGAGTTTTACGCACGAGAGATGGCTTTTTTCTTGTGCGTAAATTTTTTGTGTTTTACTACATATAATGTTATTTTTCGTCCATTTATTTTTGTATTGTTCGCTAAATTATGAAAAAATTGTTGCTTTTTTGTGAAGTTTATTGTACAATTAAACTATATTATATTAAGGGGGATTTTTCTTGAAAAACACATTAGAAAAATTTTTTAAACTAGAAGAACACGGCACAAATCTTAAGACTGAAACTGTTGCAGGTCTTACCACGTTTTTTACAATGGCTTATATCATTTTTGTAAATCCAGCTATGCTAAGTGCAACAGGAATGCCACAAACTGCTGTTTTTATGGCAACTATCATTGCTTCGGTTATTGGTACACTTGTTATGGCTTTTTATGCAAACGTACCTTTTGCACAAGCACCTGGAATGGGCTTGAACGCATTTTTTACTTATACTGTTTGCTTTGGACTTGGCTTTACTTGGCAACAGGCTCTTGCGATGGTTCTTATCTGCGGTATCGTGGGTATTGTAATCACAGCGACGGGTCTTCGTGCTATGCTTATAAAAGCTTTGCCTGATGTGCTTAAGAGTGCTATCGGTGGCGGTATTGGCTTATTCTTGGCTTATATCGGAATTAAAAGTTGTGGATTGATTAAATTTTCTATTGATCCTGGCACATGGACAGCTTACAACACAGATGCATTTTTAGCTGGTTCAGAGTCGATTACAGCAGATGCAAGTGCTGTTCCTGCTCTTGTTAACTTCTCAAATCCTGCGGTTTTGGTTGCTGTTTGTGGCTTGTTCATCATTTTGATATTGATGACTATGAAAATTAAAGGTGCTATTTTAATCGGCATTGTAGCTACATTTGTTATATCACTTTTAACAATTGCGTCTGGCGTTTCAGCACATTGGTTTTTCTCGTATCTACCAGAGGGCTCGACAATTGGCGATGTATTTGCAACTGTTAACCTAAGTTTTTCGGGCGTTGGTTCTGACATTACATCTATTTCTGAAACAGCATTTAAGATTGATTTTGCTGGACTTTTCTCTTCTCCAGAGAGAATAATTCTTTCTATTGCGGCTATAATAAGTTTTGTGCTTGCTGATATTTTTGACACAATCGGAACACTTATTGGTGCTGGCAAAAAATCTGGTATCTTCTCTAAAGAAGAAATGGAAATGGGTTCAACAAAACAAGACAGCCGTTTGAACAAAGCTTTGGTCGCTGACCTTACTGCAACTTCTGTTGGTGCTTTGTGCGGAACATCTAATGTTACAACTTATGTTGAGAGTTCTTCTGGCATTGCAGAGGGTGGCAGAACTGGTCTTACATCTTTGGTTACAGCTATTATGTTCTTGCTTTGCATTCCGCTTGTTTCTGTTGTTGGAATAATTCCATCTGTTGCAACTGCACCTGCACTTATTGTTGTTGGTGTTCTTATGATGGGTTCTGTTGCGGATATCGACTGGTCAGATTTTTCGGTTGCTGCGGTAGCATTTGTTACAATCGCATTTATGCCTTTTGCATATAGCATTACAACAGGTATCTCTGCTGGATTTATCGTTTATGTTGTTCTTCAAATTGTTAAAGGTAATGTTAGAAAAGTTCATCCAGTAATGTATTTATTTACATTGCTATTTATTGTTAACTTTATTTTCTTAGCAGTTAACAATCTTTAAAAAAATTAAAAAACATGGGAGAAATAAAATGAGTACTGTTATCACAAAAGATATGATTATCGCAGAAGTTTTGGACATGGACAGAGAAACAGCTCCATATTTCATTGAAATGGGAATGCATTGTCTTGGTTGCCCATCCGCAAGGGGTGAAACAATCGAGCAAGCTTGTGCAGTTCACGGTGTTAGTTCGGACGAATTAGTTACAAAGCTAAACGGACACTTCTCAAAATAACAAAAACAAAAAATCCACCTTTTTTGGTGGATTTTTTTTTGAACAATTTTATTTAAAACAAGGGTTTGTTTCTTTTTCGACAAAAAGAGTTGAGTTTTCTCTGTGTCCTGGCATTATTATATAATTTTTTTCTAGTGGATAAATTTTTGTTTTTAATGATTTATGCAAAAGTTCTTTGTCTGATTTGTATAAATCTATTCTTCCTGTTCGTCCTTTTAGCATTGAGTCGCCAGTGAACAAATAATTATCGCATATAAAGCAACATGAGCCATTGCTGTGCCCTTGTATGTGTATGACCTTGAATTTTAATGAGCCAAATGTTAACTCTTGATTATCTTCTAGGTATTCGTCTGCTTTTGCTGGTATATATTCAGGAGTTTCTAGTTCGCCACCGCCGTGTATAAGTGGTGGGTCTAACAAAAATTCTTCGTCTTCTTTGTGAATATAAATTTTAACATTTTTTTCTTTTTTGATTAGTGTTGTTGCTCTTACGTGGTCGTGATGTCCGTGTGTTAAAAGAATTGCTTTTAGGTTTAGGTTTTTAGAATTTATTACATCTATGATATCTTCTGGCTGTGTTCCAGCATCTATTATGACGGCATCGGTGCCGTCGTGAATTACATAACAATTTGTCTGAAATAAATCTAATACAATAGTTTCTACATATACACTCATGATTATCTACCTTTCTTTTTTTGATTTAATATGGCTATAAGGACAACCAATTTTGGCTGTCCTTATAAATTTTTATTTTTAACCTAAAGTTTCCATTCTTTGCTCATAAGCTTCTTGATATAATTCTTCTAACTCTAAAAGTCCTCTATCTTGTAGTCCTGAGATATATGAATCCCAACCCTCTTCGATACCGCCATTTAAGATAAATTGAGTTGTCATTTGGCTTACGTATTCGTTTAATGTTGTTGTGTAGTCAACTACTTGCTCTGATTTGTCATCTTCAAAAATAAGAGATGGAACAATTAGAGATGAGTCTGGTTTGTACTCTAAGTAATCGTCGGTCGCTGCGAACAACCATGTTGATGGGTCAGTGTCTGGGTCGTTGCCGAAAACTGCTTGTGTTGGTCCCCAACCTGGTGTTGAAGTAAATACGCCGATTTGTGACCAAGCGTAATTTGTTGCTGTGTTACCATTATCAGATGGTGAAAGAATATTTGCAAATTTAGCGTCTTCGCCATTCAAGCCGATTTCACCTTCCTCGGCATATCTCCAGTATTCGTCTTGCATACCAAGAGCACCATTGAAACCGATTTCATGTTCATACATTGAGTCTATTAGTCGATAAGCTGTTCTAGCGTATTCGCATTTGTCTGTGATATGGATTTTGGCTGTTGGTGTTGGTGTATAATATCTTGAATATTGAACACCGTCTGGTCCTTCTAGTGGAGAAACGTGTGTCCAGTTTTGCCAATCTCCATCTTCACCACTTGTAGCAGTTGTGAAAGATGCAATCATACCACCAGCTACGCTACCAACTAATTGTACATCTTGAGTTGTTAAATTTTTGAGTCCGTTAACATCTTGTGTATATGTATCAATTAATAGCAAGTCGGCCTCTGCAAGACTATTCATAAATGTTAAACCGTCTTTGTATTCATCTTGAGCATAGGCTATTTCAACATCGCCATTGTCTGCGTATAGTTTATCAGTACTGTTGTAATAAAGGAATGAGTTCATCAAAAACTCTAGTGGGTCTGTGTTCCAACCTTTTAGTGAGCCAGTTAGAGGAATTTCGTCAGCTATTCCGTTTCCATTTGGGTCTTGTGTTTTGAAAGCTAGTAAAACATCATAATACTCATCTGTTGTTGTTGGCATTTCTAAATCTAGTGCTTCTAACCATGGTTCGTATATCCACAATCTAGTAGATGAGAAAGATGGATATGCAACTTGATATTGTGCAGCACTATATATATTACCGTCTGGCATTATAAGAGTATCTGAATCACTTTGAGTCCAAGCACCACAATCAATACCTGCTTGAACATATTCTGGGTAATAGTAAGCATCGTTTTCGATATACTCATTTAAAGGGATGATAAAACCTTGTTGTCCATAAGTATATTGTGTCGCTGCATCCCAACCTGTGTTCATGATGATATCTTCGTAGCTATCGCTTGTAAAGATAAGATTTAATTTTGCTGTTTTATCCGCACTTGAAACAATTGACCATTCTAGGTGAATGTTTGTTTTTTCTTCGTACCATGCTGAAAATTGGTTTATAGAACTGTCAAACTCAGAGTTAGCATCAAGATGTGGTGAGGTAAATACTGTAAATGTAACCATATCACCTATTACTATTGGGAACTCTCCTGGTTCGGATAATTGAACGTCACCGTCCATATTTTCGTTTACTTCTTCTTCTACTTCTGTGCTGGTTTCGCTACTATTTGATGATTCGCTACTTTCTGCCTCTGTTGATTGACAACTCGCAAAAGAAACGGCTGTCATCATCATTGCTAATAGCAGTGCTAATAATTTTTTGCCTTTCATGTTTTGACCTCCTTAATTAATATGTCGAAATTATACAGCAATAAAATCTATAAATCAATAGTTTTTGCGGTATAGCAAAAGATTTTATACACATATCATAATATTATACAAAAAAATTTTTATTTTTAAAATCTTTTTGTATTTTCTTGTTGAATGTTTAGCTTGTATATGGTATGATTGTATCGTAATTAACAAAGAAAGGTTCATTTATGA
>JAWXUN010000004.1:0-29548 GCA_044426425.1 Clostridia bacterium
ATCATTAGAAGTAGAATTAAAAACAGGAAGAACACACCAAATCAGAGTGCACATGGCAAAAATGGGTTTTCCAGTTGCTGGTGACGCTGTCTATGGGCCAAAAAAAGTTATAACAGAGTTAAACGGACAGTGTTTACACGCTGCTTCAATTGGATTTGTTCACCCACGAACAAAAGAATACATTGAGTTTGAGAGTGAATTGCCAGAATATTTCCAAAAATATTTGAACAAACTAAGGGGGCTAAAGTGATGCGAAAAAATCGTCATTGCGTTAGTACCCTTATTTTTTGTGCTATTTTAACTTGTGCTTTTTTGGTTTATTACGAAGCTTTTGTTAACACAGAAAGAATAAATTATAGCGTTGATATCACTGCGGAAATTGAGATTGACACAAGTGATTATAACGAAAAAAAGAATTTGAACACTGCAAGCATAGAAGACTTGTGCGAGATATCCGGAATTGGCGAAAAAACTGCAACTCTGATTATAGAAGAAAGAGAAAGACTTGGCGGTTTTGTGGTGTTCGAGCAAGTTGATGCGATTAGCGGAATAGGTGAACAAAGACTAGCGGATATAAAAAGTATGTTCTATATTGGCACTTAGAGCAAAAAACAACATCATTAATATATTATTAGTCATAATTGACAATTTGTTTGTTCAAATTGTCAATTTACTTTTGTATTGTAAAGTGTTATCATATTAACACAGACAAAACAATATATGAGGTGTAGAAATGAAAAAATTATTATCAATATTAATAGCTGGTGCAATGGCACTAAGTTTGGTTGCGTGTTCAGCAACAGAGAGCGACTCAGAACTTCAAGATGTTAAAGATGCAGGCGAACTCACAATTGGATACACAGTATACGAGCCAATGAACTATACAGACGAGAATGGCGAATTCACAGGTTTTGACACAGAATATGCAGAGGCAGTTTGTGAAAAACTTGGTGTAGAAGCTAACTTTGTCGAAATAGTTTGGGACACAAAAATCATCGAGTTAAACGGTGGAGAAATTGATTGTATCTGGAACGGAATGACAATCACAGACGATATACAAGAAGAAACAAGCGTTTCTTTAGCTTATGTAAAAAATGCACAAGTTATCGTTGTAAAAGCAGACAGCGGAATTACTTCAACTGCGGATTTAATCGGAAAAACAGTTGTTGCAGAAATTGGTTCAGCTGGCGAAATGCAAATTACAGGTGACGATGCAAACGCAGACTTGGCACAAGCAGACTATGTTGGAATGTCAAAACAAACAGAGTGCCTTATGGAAGTTGCAGCTGGAACAGCAGACGCAGCAGTACTAGACTGGACACTTGCAAAATCAACTGTTGGCGAGGGCACAGATTATGCTGCGTTAATAATGGTTGATGACCTTGAGCTTGCAACAGAAGAATATGGAATTGCTTTCCGCCAAGACAGCGATTTAACAGCAGAGGTAGACGCTATCACTAAAGAATTAGTTGAAGACGGAACACTTACAGAGCTTGCTGAAAAATATGGTTTGGCACTTGCTCCAGCAATTACAGAATAATTTTTAAAAGAATTTAATAGCAAAGGGAGGGCTTAAACACCCTCCCATTTGTGGACTTTAGCAATATTTGCAATTTACGAACCGAAAGGGATTTTTTTATGTCGTTTGAAATCGTAACAGCCGAACTTTTAGAGTGTTTTCAAATAAACTTAAATTTGTTTTTTGTAACACTTTTGTTTGGTTTGCCTTTGGGATTAATCATCTCTTTTGGCTCAATGTCAAAATTTAAACCGCTGTCATACATAACAAACACATTTGTGTGGATAATTCGTGGAACACCGCTGATGCTCCAAATAATCATTATTTTCTATGGGCCAGGGCTGATGTTTGATGCAAAAAGTTTTGGACGATTTGAGGCGGCAGCCGTTGCCTTTGTCATAAATTACGCTTGCTATTTTTCAGAGATTTATCGTGGCGGAATAGAGTCTGTTCCAAAAGGGCAGTACGAGGCTGGGCAGGTTTTGGGACTCACCAAGACACAAATATTTTTCAGAATTACTTTGCTACAAATGATAAAAAGAATTTTAGCTCCAATGGGTAACGAGTTTATGACGCTAATAAAAGACACAAGCCTTGCAAGAATTATCTCTAACAAAGAGATAATCATGATGGCGGGCGAATACACAACAAGCGGAATAATTTGGCCACTGTTCTACACAGGTGCTTTCTTCTTGATATCGTGTGGAATTTTAACCTTGTTATTTAATTTCCTCGAGAAAAAATTAAAGTTTTTTAACTGACATAATACGACACAAAATAAACGAAAAGGAATAACTATGAGCATTTTAAAAGTTGAAAATCTCAAAAAAAGTTTTGGCAAAGTTGCCGTCTTAAAAGATATCAGTTTTACACTTGAAAAAGGCGAGTCGCTCGCAATCATAGGCTCTTCTGGCAGTGGCAAGACTACTCTTTTGCGTTGCCTAAACTTTCTTGAACAGCCTGACAATATTGTGCTTTCTGTTAATGATAACATAATTTTTAACACAAATGACAAGAGCACACTTAGCGAAAAAGTGTTAAGACAAAAAAGACTTCATTTTGGCTTGGTTTTCCAATCGTTTAATCTTTTTCCACAATATACAGCAATAGACAATGTCTTGCTTGCTCCTCGCCTTTCTTCAAAAGACAAAGACAGCAAGTTTTTCGGACAAAAAGATGAAGAGTTAAAAGCAATGGCTTTTCAAATTCTAAAAGAAATGGGACTAGAGCAAAAAGCAGATTTGTACCCACATCAGCTTTCTGGCGGACAACAACAGCGTGTTGCAATTGCCAGAGCTTTGGCACTCAAGCCAGATATACTGTGTTTTGACGAGCCAACGTCAGCACTAGACCCAGAGCTTACTGGTGAGGTTTTAAGGGTTATAAAAAGCCTTGCAGACACAAAGACAACAATGATTATTGTTACGCACGAAATGGCTTTTGCAAGAGATGTAGCCGACAAGGTTATGTTTATGGATAAGGGTGTAATCGTTGAATATGGCGATGCAGAACAAGTTATAAGCAATCCGCATGAAACAAGAACGCAAAAGTTTTTGTCAAGACATTTAGAAGAAGTATAAAAAAATAAACCCCACGATTTTGTTAAATCGTGGGTTTTTTATTTACATGGTAAAGAATTTCTTTATTAGTTCACTCGTTTTATATGCAGAAGATTTTGCGAAACTTACAAAATCGACCTCGCCACTGTGGTTGGCATTGTCAGAAATACTTCTGAGTGCGACAAATGGGCAATTGTTTAACTGGCAAACTTGTGCGATACTACCGCTTTCCATTTCGCAAGCAAGTGCATTAAAAGTTGTGCTGATAAAATTGCTTTTTTCTACATCGGCTATAAATGCATCGCCAGATGCAACAACGCCAAAGTGCACAGTTCCGTCATAAACTTCTTTTGCTAAACTAGAAAAAGTTTCGCTATAATTTTTGTCACAATCAAAATATATAAGCTCACCTTTTGCTGTTGAAACAGCACCTATTGGACTGCCAAAAGCTGTGAGGTCAGAGTCGTGTTGACAACATGAACTTGCAACAACCAAATCGCCTATTTCTATATTCTGTGCAACTCCACCAGCGACACCAGGGTTGATTATGAGTTCTGGAGAAAAAGCCAAAATTGCCGCTTGTGCACATTGGGCAGAGTTAACTTTTCCTGGGTTGCATTTAACAACCACAACTTCTTTGCCATAGAGTGTTCCGATATAAAAATCAGAACAGGCAATTGTTTTAATTTCTTTTATTTCCATAGCTTGTTTGAGGACTTCAACCTCAACTTCCATTGCTCCGATAATAACAATCATTTCATTTTCAACCTCGTTTTCTTAATAATAAAAGCCCTAAATTCGTTTACTTCACCTTGTGTAAAACCAGAAGTATCAACAAAATATGGGTTTTGGTCACCAAAGAAGAAATAAAAATAGTTTTTGTGTTCAGCAATATCTGTTATTTGAAAATATGGGTGGAACTCTGCGTGTTCGATACCGCTAATTTCAAATTCGTGGTCATAAAAAGAATAGACAGCGTGGCGACTTCTTAGATTTTTATAAACTTTTTTCATGCTCTTTGCATTTGTTTTTGCACTAGTGACAAATTTTATGAGAATAAATGCCAAGATAGCCCCAAACAGTGCAATGAACCACCAGTCAGAGTCAAGCGAAACGGTGAACATCAAGCACAAAACAACAGCCATGATTGACAATATATAAGGCAATGGTCTAAAGATAAACGATTGAAAAACGCTGAATATGTCAATAGACTCGTCAGAAAGCTCTGTTATGTTTTTAAAGCGAATTTCTTGTTGTTTCTCAAATCCTTCCTCTCTATCTTGTCGATAGTTTGCAAGGTCAGCCATCATAATTCTTTGTTTATTTTTAATTTTTTTCTTTCTAACTTTGATAAATACAATGCTACCAATCAAAACAGCAAGCATAGTTAGCAAAAGGAAAAGAATAAACATAGCCTGTGCCTCAACGATATCGTCTTCTTGCACAAGTTCGTCAATTCTAGTAAATTCAAGTGTGTCAACTAGCGAGCGTATGTAGTCGATAGACTCTTGAGGAATAGCCTCGGTGGAGTTTTGGCTTAGTGCAAGTGTGTAGCCATTAACAATAGTGAAAACAATATATTCGTTAACACCAACGCCGTAGTCGTCAGTTCCTGTGAAGTTAACCTCAACAAAAGGCATAGAGTCTTTCATATAAACTTCGGCAAGAGAAACAAGACTTGTAGAGTCTGTGTTGTAATCAGTTAAAAATTCGTTTAGCTGTGCCGGTGTAAAAGTTTTTAGGTTAAAATAAGTTTGAGTGTTTTCGGACTCGTTCTTATTAACAAAAATTTGGTTTCCGTCATGAACAAGAAGTGCCTGTGTGCCAAGGTCTTGCATTAAAGCGAGCATAGTAGCAGGGTCGTCAATTCCAAGTTCAGCAAAAATTTCGTCATCTTCGGCAGTGTCAGGCATAATAACAGCCACATCTTCGTCAAGCTTTAAAATGACCGCAAGTTCAGTTAGTTCTAAGTCAACAGTGCTTGCAGAAACCGAAACGGCAAGGCTTAAACTTAGGACAAGGAGAAAAAAGCAAGAGATTATTTTTCTATAGATTTTCATACACAAAGTTCCTTTTCGATAATTTTATCTATTGTACCACATTTTTCGCTCACAAACAAGTGTTTTTTTGTTAACAAAACAAAAGGAATGAATAAAAACCATGCATATTCAAAAATTCTTTCTCATATTAATCTACAAAGATAAAAAAGAGAGGATTTTTTATATTATGCCTAACAAAATATCCACAGTCGATTATGACTATTTTGAAACTGTATGCCACGAAAATATCGAGCTTCCCATAGACATAGACTATGCCATGCCAGACTATTGCCCAGATGTAAAAAAGATTTTAAAGTGTAACCCCACCGTTGATATATCCGCCTATTCTTTCACACAAGACAGAATGATGTGCGAGGGAAAACTTGTTTTGCACATAGAGTATATTGACGAGAACAGCGACACTATAAGAATTTGTGACATTGCAAAGGATTTTTCTCATTCAAAAGAACTCAAGTCCTATGAGGGAAAGACAATCGGAAAGCTAAAAGCTTCGGTTGGGCATATTATCTGCCGTGCGGTGAGTGCAAGAAAACTAGATATCCACCTGCCAGTGATACTGAATATGTGTATTGTTATCCAAAAGAAAAACAAACTTAATTGTGATTGTCAAAATCTGGAGATAAAGACAGAAACACAAACAATTTCTCACGCTATCAATGCAATTAACCACACTTTTAGCGTTGAAGAAGAGTTGCAATTGCCACAAAGTTCCATGCCAATAGATTGTGTTATAAGAAAAAGTATCACGCTAAAAGACATAAAATGCATACTGCAAAATGACAAAATTCAGCTAGATGCATTGGCAGATATCGGAATTGTATATCGCTCTTTTTCAGAAAATTCAACAGTAGAGAGAATATCATATAATGTTCCGTTTTCGCAAGTTATCGACACAAACTATGTTAATTCAGAGTGTATCAGCAACACAGAACTCAATGTTTGCGAGTTTTCTATTCAAGCAAAAGAGGACAGCACAGGCGAGTATACCATTTGCGATTTATACTTAAAAATCTGTGCAAGCATATTCGCCTACCAAAACAAAGAAATAGAAATTATTGTTGATGCTTATTCAAGCAAAAATCATTGCAAAATGCACTACGGAGAAATCAATTTGTCAAAATACGAGGGCGAACATCAAGAAAAAATGAATTTGACAAAAAGTGTTTTTTTATCAGATGATGAGGTTGAAAAGGTGATTGATTATTGGTGCGAAGAAGTTTCGGTCAACACTTATTACGAGAATAACAAAATAAATTATAGAGGAAAATTTAATATTTGCATCATATTCAAGGGCAAGTCTGGCATGGTTTTTTCTGTTACAAAAACTTTTGATTTTACAAAGTCAAGAGAATTTTCAGAACTTTGTGGCAGAAAATGCGAGGCAAGCGTGAAAATGGAACTCAAAAATTTTAGAATTATAGACGGCAACAACCTAGAGTTTAACTGTGACCTTGTGATTTTTTCAAACGATTTTACATCGCTTAGCAAAAATGTTTTGAATAACTGCGAGTATATTGATGACGAAGAAATTGTCAACGAAAAAATCAGAGTTTATTACAGCCAAAAAGGTGAGAAACTTTGGGATATTGGCAAAAAATATCTCAGCCCTGTTGAAGAGATAATTGCAAACAACAAATTGACAGACGAGAAAATAAGTACAGGTTCAGCCTTGATTATATACTGATTGAGAGGGTTTAAAGTGATATACAATGATATTAAACAAAGAACAGGCGGAGAGATTTATATTGGAGTTGTCGGACCTGTTCGCAGTGGTAAATCCACTTTTATTAAAAAATTTATGGACACAATTGTCATACCAAATATTGAGGACGAGGCACTAAGAGAACGTGCGAACGACGAACTTCCGCAGTCGGCATCAGGCAGAACTATCATGACGACCGAGCCGAAGTTTATCCCAGAACAGGCGATGAATATAACGCTTGAAGAAGCGGTTAATTTTAATGTTAGACTAATCGACTGCGTGGGTTATATCGTTCCGAGTGCGATAGGATATATAGAAGAAGACCAACCAAGAATGGTAAAAACACCTTGGTTTGAAGAGGCTATTCCGTTTAACATGGCAGCCGAGCTTGGCACAAAAAAAGTTATAACAGAGCACTCCACAATTGGACTTTTAATCACAACAGATGGTAGCATAACAGACATTCCAAGAGAAGAATACGAAGAAGCAGAAGAGCGAGTAGTTAACGAGTTAAAAGAAACAGGCAAGCCATACATAATGCTCTTAAATTGTATTGACCCAAGCCTTGAGAGCGTGAGGACAATGGCAGCAAATTTAAGCCAAAAATATTCAGTTCCAGTAATTCCAGCAAACTGTGTGGACCTTACAGAAGAGGATATAAAAACAATTTTGTCAGGTGTTTTGCTAGAATTTCCAGTTGTAGAGGTGAACTATTCAATACCAAAATGGGTGCTAAGTTTAGACAACGAACATTGGCTAAAAAGTTCGGTATTAGAACAAATTTTAGAAAATTCCGAAATTTATAAAGTTCGTGAAATTCGCCCAATGATAAACGAAATTTGCAAATGCGAGCACATAGTTTCCATAACGCTAAATAACATCGACCTCGGCACAGGAATAGCCGAAAGCGACATAAATCTCGACCCCTCACTGTTCTTTAAAGTTCTTGGCGAGAAAACAGGCATAGCCCTAAGCGACGAAACAGCACTATACAATCACCTTATGGAAATGGCGAGCATTAACCAAAAATTCAAAAAGCTCCAATCAGCTTATAACGATGTCCTGACAACAGGCTACGGAATAGTAATGCCAGACATAGATGAACTAAGCCTAGAAGAACCAGAAATAATAAGACAAAACGGAAAATATGGCATAAGACTAAAAGCCTCCGCCCCGTCAATACACATTGAGTGTATCAAACAGAAGTATAGAATTTTCAAAAGGTGGACTAAGAACAGCATACACAACAAAATACAATATAGAAATATTCTTAATAGCATAAAAAATGTGAAAAACAGCACTGGATTTATGGTGAATGCTGTGATAAAATATTTTGAACACGAGCCAAGTTACTACCCATTTTGTGGGCAATTTGGCTCGTGTTTTATTAATATTTCACAAAATGGATTGTAAAAGCCTTGATAAGAATAAATGTTTTTGGACTATTGTATACTGCTTTGTGAGCAATAGAAATAAATCATTGTATTTTGGGAAAAATTGATGTATAATTTTAAATGGGATATTATAATTTTAGATTGAGGAGAATTTGAAAATGTATAATTCAATGAATACATCAGAATATTTAATTGAAAAAATTAATGATGTTTTGAAAACGAAAAAAAATGCAACTATTAATATAGTTAATGATAAATTAACTATATCTGTATTTGCTTTGCTAGAGAAAAACCTTAAAAATGTAAAAGAGATAAATTTTGTAATTAGAGATACTAAATTTATTCCAGATAAAGCAGAGATTTCTCACGAATTTGAAATTTCTGCAAATGATATTCTTTATAATTCTTATGATATTGTAGAGAAAAATAAACTTCAACATTTTTCAAAAGCTAAAGCAATGCACGATTTCATAGAACAAAATGTTAACGTAAAAAAAGTTAATGCAAAATATAAAATTGGAACAAACGTAATTATAATAGATGATGACTTTATGATACAAGGTTCATCATCTCTTGAGCTTGCACCAAAACGAAAAAGTTCTGTGCAAAGTTTTAACTTTGATACAATGTTAAACGGTACTGTTGATAAAGAACAAATCACTTATGCTAAAAATATTTTCGAACAAATCTGGTACAATGAACAAGTTTCCTATGATTATAAAAACGAATTATTAAAAAGTTTAGCTTATGTATATAGAGAGCATTCTCCAGAATTCTTATATTACTTTACACTTAACGAGTTGTTTGGACACCAATTAGATAGTGGAGTTGAAAGATTTGAACGTGATAGTGAGAAATTCAAAAAAACACAAATTTGGAACACTCTCTTCGACTTTCAAAAAGATTGCGTAGTTTCAGCGATACAAAAACTACAAAAATATAATGGTTGCATTATTGCAGACTCTGTTGGTTTAGGTAAAACCTTTGAAGCTCTAGCAGTAATAAAATATTTTGAAATAAAAATGGATAACGTTTTAGTTTTAACACCAGCTAAATTATATGATAACTGGAATTCATTTAGAGGAAACTATAAAGATAGTTTCTTACAAGAAGTTTTCAATTATAAAATAATGTTTCATACTGATTTATCTAGATATAAAGGTATGTCAACTTCAGGTCAAGATTTAAAAAAATTTGATTGGGGCAATTATGACCTTGTAGTAATAGATGAGTCACATAACTTTAGAAACAGAAAAGATAGATATGATGAAAACGACCAACTTATAATGACAAGATATTCAAGACTTTTACAAGATGTAATGAAAAGAGGAAAAAATAATACTAAAGTGTTATTGCTATCAGCTACACCTGTAAACAATAGTCTTGTTGACCTAAAAAACCAAATTAGTATTATTACAAGCGATAGAGATTTCTATTTTGAAAATGATGGAATAAATAGTGTTGAAAATTTGCTCAGACACTCCTCTGCTGTTATAAATCAATGGGAACAAGATGAACATCACAAAAAGAATGAATTGCTTGATAACTTACCTTCAGATTTTTATAAACTACTTGAACTGCTTACAATATCACGAAGCAGAAAACACATAACTGGCTATTATGGAAATAAAGGAATTGGCAAATTCCCAGAGAAAAACAAGCCTGAAACTTGCTATCCTGAAATAGATAAACAAGAAAAACTACTTAAATTTTCTGATGCAAACGATATTTTAGAACAACTAGAGTTAGCTGTATATACTCCAGCAAAATATATTAAAGGTGAATATAAACAACACTATAAAAAAAAATACAACCTAACTGGTAAACGTGGTGGCAAAATGGACTTTGACACACAGTCAAAAGGTATGGTTATATTACATAGGTTTAATCTTTTCAAACGCTTAGAAAGTTCAGTTTATTCTTTTTCTGAAACACTAAGGCGATTGCTTGAACGAATTAATAGAACAATCGAAATCATTGAAAAAGGTGGATACTCTTTAATCGAAAGCGAAATAGAAATAGACCTAGATGAAAATGAAACAACTTATCTCGAAGGCAAATATGAAATTGACGTAAAACATTTACGAATTGCAGACTTTTTAACAGACCTTGAAGGTGACAAATTTATTTTAGAAAAAATCTATACTAATGCACAGATTATACTTGATAATGATAGAGATGCAAAAATTGAAGAATTAGAAAAAATTATCGCAGACAAAGCAATAAATACACCTTATAATAAAGGAAATAAAAAGATAATAATTTTCTCAGCTTTTGCTGATACTGCTAATTATGTTTATTCAAAAATTAGTGAAGAATTAAAGAAAAACAATCTATATACTGCTTGTGTTACTGGTGGAAAAATAAAAACAACAAATCCAAATATTGATGCAGATTTTAATTCTGTTCTATGTGCTTTTTCCCCTATATCTAAAACGAAAAAAGATTGTCCAAAAGAAAAACAAATAGATGTTTTAATAGGCACAGACTGTATTTCAGAAGGTCAAAACTTACAAGATTGCGATACAGTAATTAACTTTGATATACAATGGAACCCAGTTTCATTAATACAAAGATTCGGACGTATAGACCGTATTGGTAGCACAAACACACATATCCAAATGATTAACTTCTTTCCTAATGTAGAACTTAATGATTATTTGAAATTAGAACATCGTGTTAAAAACAAAATGACTACATTAAACCTTGTTTCAACTGGTGATGAAGATGATTTAACGCCTGAAATGAATGACTTCTATTTCAGAAAAAGACAGCTCGAAAGATTAAAAGAAGAAGTTATTGATATTGATGATGCAACCGATAATATTTCTCTAACTGACTTAAATCAAAATGAATATTTACACGAACTTTCAACTTATATTACAGAAAATCCACATTTAAAAAATGTTCCAACTGGCATTTTTTCTGTAACTGGTGGCGATAATGAAGGCATTTTATTATGCTTTAAACATAGCGAGCAAAACGATAAGCCAAAATCTGACTCCTCTCTATACCCATACTACTTGATTTATATAGGTGCTGATGGAGAAATATTATATGGTAACAGTTCTGCTAGAGAAGTTTTAAAAGTTTTTAGAAAATTATGCTATGGCAAAAACACACCAATGAAAGAATATTTTGATGTATTTTATAGAGAAACAAATCAAACTAAAGATATGTCAATTTACTCTAAACTTCTAAATAAAGCAGTTAATTCCATTAAAGGTTCTGAAGAAGAAAAAGCAATGTCCTTTACATTTGATTTTGGTGGTTTTAATAACTCTTTTGCTGATGATACTACCGATGATTTTGAACTTATTTCTTTCTTGGTAGTAAAATAACGTGAATTAAAATTTATATTAGGAGGAACTTGGTGTTTAGTTTAGATGATAAATATAAAGTAGGTAAAAAAATCCCAATGAAAGATTTTATACCAAAGGATTTAAAAGCTACAGATAAAAGAAAAATTAAAGAATATGTTAAAAGCTGTACTCTTACTTATCAAATATCAGGCGAAAATATTCCATCTCTTGTTAATAGCGAATACAACGTCCAAATAATTCAGTTTTATGATTTTGAAATAGAAGATATTAAGAAAGCAACATTTATAGCGAATACATATCAAAATATAATTAAGTCCCCTTGTGTTATAAGGCTGTACAATACAACAAGTGAAATTTACTCATTTGCTTTAAAAAGACTTAATCAAAACGATAACTCTCAAGTGGTGGTAACAGATAACTTGCTAACAAGTGATTTTATGATTGGCATAACAAGCTCAATAAAACAAGAATTTAAAAATCACTTGAATTTCAATAAAATAATTGCCAAACAAAATAAAAATGCAAGCTATTTAGAAATGTATGTTAAAGCATATATTTTAACAAAAGACAAGCTGTATGTCGGTGCAAAAGATTTTTTAAAAAGAAAAGATATTTGGCACAATGAAAATAAAGTAAGAGAACTATATTCAAATCTAAGAGCATTAGAACTGCTAAATTTAAGTTTATTTAAGGCAGTTGGCAATGCTGATAAGGTTAAGATAAATAAGGAGATTAAAAGATTACTAGAAATATTGGAGGAAAATGCAGATGAATAATAAAGTACCACAAGAAATAAATAACATTGTTGGGGATAATTTAAAGGCTTTGGCACAGTTGTTTCCTAGTGCTGTTAAGGACGGATTACTTGATGTTGAAGCACTAAAAGAAGAATTAGGACAATTTGAGGAAGTTGATACTGAAAAGTATGAGCTTAGTTGGTCAGGTAAACAAAATTCAAAGAAATTAGCACAACAAGATGTTTATAACAGAACTTTGAAATATATTCCTAGCGATAGTAAAAATGCTGACACAACAGAAAACTTATACATCGAGGGCGATAACCTTGAAGTTTTGAAACTACTTCGCCAAAACTATTATGGCTCTATCAAAATGATATACATAGACCCACCATATAATACTGGTAACGATTTTGTTTATAACGATAAATTCGCAATGGATAAAAAAGAAAGCGATATTGCTGAGGGCGTAACAGACGATGACGGAAACCCACTGCAAAAAAATCTAAATTCACAAAATAGATATCACGCAAACTGGCTTAATATGATGTATCCTAGATTAAAAATAGCAAAAGATTTGCTTACTGATGATGGTGTTATTTTTATTAGCATTGATGATAATGAAATTGAAAATTTAAGAAAGTCTTGCAAAGAAATTTTTGGCGAGAGCAATTTTATCGCTGAATTTATATGGAAAAAAAAGCAAGGCGGTGGTAATGATTCAAATAATGTTGTTGTTGAACACGAATACATAGTATGCTTTTCAAAAAATTCACTTAATTTGACTCTTAATCTTGATAAAAACTACAAGTTAAGTGATAGTTTATATCCTTTTAAAGATACAAAAGGGGATTATGGACTAATAACACTAGATAAATCTTCTATACAATTTAGTGCTTCCTTAGTCTTTGAAATAATTGGACCTGAAGGAACGAAATACACTCCTCGAGTAGTTAAAGGTAAACAGTCTTGTTGGCGTTGGAGCAAAACAAAAGTTCAAAACGATTATAAAGATTTAGTTTTTAAGAACGATAAAGTTTATACTAAATATTATAGACCTGAGGGAGTAACTCCAAGAAGTTTATTAATCGATGCTATATATGGAAGAACAGAAAGTGGTAATGATGACATTAAATCACTTTTTCCGAACAACCCATTTAGCTATCCAAAACCAATTTTACTTGTAAAACATTTCATTTCATTAGCTTTAGATAATAACGATATAATCCTCGACTTCTTCTCTGGCTCTGCAACTACTGCCCACGCAGTAATGCAACTCAATGCCGAAGATGGTGGAAACCGTAAATTTATTATGGTTCAATATCCAGAACTTACAGATGAAAAATCAGAAGCATCCAAAGCTGGCTACAAAAATATCTGTGAAATAGGCAAAGAACGTATCCGTCGTGCTGGTGATAAAATCAAAGCTGAAATTGAAACAGCAAATGCACAACTTAAAATCGGTGAAGAGCCAAAGCAAGTACCTGATATTGGTTTTAAAGTTTTCCGTGCTGATGATACTAACATTAAATGGAATATTATTGAAAATATGGGGCAATTTACAACTGATGATATGACACACACACCTGACCTTATGGACTTTGTTTTAGGTTATAAAGATATTGATGTTGTGTATGAAATTATGCTAAGACAAAAAGATGTTGCTCTTTCTGATACGCTTGAAACACTTTCTAATATTGGTAAAAGAACTTACTTATACGCAAGTAGTTACCTTATCTGTTTGGAAACAGAAATAACAGAAGAGCTTATAGAAAAACTAGCAGCCCTTGCACCACTACCTATTAAATTTGTATTTAGAGATAGTGCCTTTAAAGATGACATCGACCTAAAAGACTACTCTTTCAGACGTTTAAAATCTTTAATTGACCGAAACAACGGAGATAAAAAACAAACTTACACAGTAGAATTTATTTAATGGAGGATAAAATATGCGATTAAATAGAATTAAATTTAATAATCACAATCTTTTAAAAGATTTAGACTTATCTTTTGCAGATGAAAATGGAAAGGCTCTTGATACCGTTATATTAATAGGACGTAATGGAAGTGGTAAAACAACAATTTTAAAAAATATTTTCTTACGTTTTACCAATAACTATAATTCACAAACTGAATGTTACCTAAATGTAACACAAGAAGAACAAGCCTATTTAACTAGCAGTTCATTGTTAAAACCCAAAATCGGAAATTCAAAAATTCCAGATAAAAACTTACATTTTAATATAGTAGAAAATAATATTGAAAATTTAGATAAGTTAACAGTAGTATATATGCCTAGTGACACAGAAATGGGAAACCCACTTAAAGTTTCAAATGATTTTTTAACACTTGTAGACCAAAAAATCACATCTACAATCCCTAAAATTATAGATAAAAAAATTGATGATGAAATTCGCAAAGATATTTATAAATCACCGCTAGAAAATGTTAAAAATTTCATTGACAAAATAAACTCACTTTTCGCTTGTTTAGATTTAGATGTAGAACTCATGGCAGTTGAAACCTTTGAAAAAAAAGAACCAGTATTCAAAAACAAAAGTGGTTCAGAGTTTAATATTCAAAGCTTATCTAGTGGTGAAAAACAATTGTTTTCAAGAGCATTATCTCTCAAACTGTTAGACATTAATAATTCTATTATTCTAATTGACGAACCAGAACTTTCACTTCATCCAAAATGGCAACAAAAAATAGTGCAAGTTTACGAAAATATCGGAGAAAATAACCAACTTATCATAGCAACTCATTCGCCTTTAATTCTTAATTCAGTAAAAAAAGAACAAATTAAAATTTTAACTAGAGATGAAAACGGCATTAAAATTTTAGATGATTTTGATGAAACATTTGGTCATACAGCCGAAGATATTTTAACAGAAATTATGGATTTAAAAACTGTTAGAAATGACGAAATTGAGTTGAAATTAAACAAGTTAAATCAGCTATTATCAGAAGAAAAATACCAAAGTATTGAGTTTGAGGACTTATACAAAGAATTAAGAGGTTTTTTGGGCAACACAGATATTGACCTAAATTTGATAGATATGGATAGAAACCGTCGCTTGAGAAAGCGTGGTGAATAATTTGTTAGATATTATCAAATCAATTGAGCCTGATGTGATGAAAAAATTTAAAAAACACAACAATCCAAAAAGCTGGGATGATTACAAAGGCGATATAAAGCAACCAATTAAAGAGTATATATTAGAAAATGAACAGTTTCATAGTTGTGCCTATTGTGAAGTAAAAATTGAAGATATTCATAAGGCTCATATAGAACATATTAAACCAAAATCAAAACAAGAATTTTCAAATTTATTTCAAGATTATGATAATTTAATTGTATCTTGTAACACTGCAAAACATTGCGGTAATGCTAAAGGCGATAAATATTCAAACTTATTTATAAACCCAGTTATTGATAATCCAGAAGATTTTTTAACATATAATTTAGCTGACGGAAAAATTATTTCTAAAAATCCTGACCCTTATATAGTGTCAAGAGTTAATGAAACTATTGATACATTAAATCTAAATAGCAAGGCATTAGTAAATGCAAGAAAACATTATATTTTAGAATTACAATATTATGATGAAAATGATTTAGATATAATGCTTAGCAACCACGATAGGTTTTACACCCTAATAAAATGCTTTAAACAACAAAACTTCTAATTTAAGGAAAGGGTTAAAAATGGCAAAAAAAATAAATTTCCAATTTGATGATGAATTGGATTATCAATTAAATGCAATTAAATCTACTGTGGATTTATTTAAAGGCTTATCACGCAAAACTGATGATATATACCGTCCTAATCGTACAAGAAAAATCGCTGAAGGTGACCCAGTTCGAAATGAAGGGATTGTTGTAGGCACTAAATTACTTCATAATTTACGCAATGTACAATTAAAAAATAATTTATTCGCCGATAGTGGCTTAGCTAATAATAATTTTACAATAGAGATGGAAACTGGTACTGGTAAAACTTATGTATATTTGCGTACTATTTTAGAACTGTACAAAGAATATGACATTAAAAAATTTATGATTGTAGTACCTAGTATTGCAATCCGTAAAGGTGTAGAAAAATCTATTGAACAATTAAAAGAGCATTTTCAAAGGTTGTATAGCTTAGATATTTCAAAACACAGTTTTATTTATGACAGTAATAATTTGAAAAAAATTAGCAGTTCTCTTGTAGAGTCTACCGATTTAAGTATATGTGTTCTTAATATTCAAGCATTTAATAAGGATAACAATAAAATTCGTAGTGACGATGAGTATGGACAAATTCTGTGGGATGATATTAAATCAATTAACCCAGTTATAATCATTGATGAGCCACAGAAAATAGAAGGGCAAAAAGGTAAAAAATCCAAATCCCTTGAAGCGTTAGATGCACTAGAGCCACTATTCGTTTTACGTTACTCAGCAACACATAAACAACTTTATAATCAAATATATAAATTAGACTCATATTCCGCTTATCAAAATGACCTAGTAAAAAAAATAGGCGTAAAAACAGTTAATGGTGTAATTGATAAGGATTTCCCTTATATTCGTTATATATCCTTCACAAGTGACTTGAAAGCACGAATTGAGATGTTTACTCAAGAACAAGGAAGCAATATTAAATTTAAAACTGTTGATGTTTCAGGGAATAATTCTTTACACGATATTTCTGGTGGACTCCCTCAATATAAAAATATGAGAATTTTGGAAGAGCCACACAAACTAAAACCACTTCGTATTTCTAGTGATAGTGGAGAAATTAACTTAAATATCGGAGAAAGCTATAATGGTCTTGATGATATTCAGGCAGTTCGCATTCAAATTAGGCTTGCTATACATAGTCACTTTGAAAAACAAATTTCAATAATCAAAGCGGATAAAAATATTAAAGCGATTACTTTGTTTTTTGTTGATGCAGTTAAAAATATTCGTGATAATAACAGAGATGACCGTCGAGGAGAATATCTAAGAATTTTCGATGAAGAATATCAATCTTATATTACAAATAATAAAGCAAAAATTGAAGAATATAAAGAATATTTTAAATCTTACGATGATGTATTAGCTATTCGTGAGGGATACTTTGCTCTTGATAAAAAACAAAATATTGCAGAAGTTCAATATGATAAAAAAGGTTTAGATGTTACTTCTAAATCTCAAGAAGATATTGATAGAGCAATTAGTTTAATTTTGGAGAAGAAAGACGAACTAATTTCTTTTGATGAACCACTAAGTTTTATTTTTTCTCATTCAGCACTTCGTGAAGGTTGGGATAATCCTAACGTATTTACTCTATGTACTTTAAAAAATGGAAGTAGCGAAATTGCAAAAAAACAAGAAATTGGACGTGGATTAAGACTTCCAGTTGATACTTCAGGAAATAGATGTTTAGATGCCAAAATTAATGAATTAACAGTTATCGCAAATGACAGCTATGAAAATTTCTCTCGTATGTTACAAGATGATTTTAATGACAGTATTAATTTTAATAAAAATGAAGTTACTGCTGATGTATTAACTACTGCTCTTGTAAACGCTGGTGTGCCTAATGATAAAATAACACCTGCTCTTGTAGATACTTTTAAATTGGAGTTGCAACAAAGTGGGATTTTCGATACTAATAATATCTTAAAAAACAACGTAGACAAAACAATGAAAGCTCTTGATAACTTAGTATTTAAAGATGAAGTTCTTAATGAACATTGCATTAACCTCAAAGAACAATTTGTGAATTTGATGATAGAAAAAGGTACTAAACGCATTGAGATTAAGAATTTAGATAATAAGCCTATTGAAAATAAAATACGAGCATTTGTATCGGAAGATGAATTTGCAAGGTTATATGCTGGTCTTGGAGAAAAACTTAGAAAGAAAACTCTTTACAGATGTAATATCAATAAAGATGAGTTCATCTCTGATATGATAAGAGAATTAAATGAATACTTACAATTTTTCGCCATTAAACAAACTATAAATATTACAACGAGCCAAGCAAATTTTTCTGATGTTGGAGCATTTGTACTAGAAAAGTCAGGAGATAGGAATTTTGAAATTGATGTTGGCACTAAGGTTCTTCCAAAATCGGACTTTGAAATTGTCAACTATATAATGTATCACACAATGCTACCTAGACTTGCTATCTTTAAAATTTTAAATGGTATAGAAAAAAGAGAAGCTCTTAATTTTACGGATATACTTGATAAGGTAACAGATAAAATTTCAACTACTCTGGAAGATGCTAAAGCGAATAGCGTTTATTCTTATGAGGTAATTGATGGATATGAACTAAAAGATGGACAAATTTTCGCAGTTGACTCAATAGCCGAAGAAGATTTCACAGATGAGTGGAAAGTTTTCAAAGCTGACTCTAACAGAAAATCTGCACTTAATGAATACTATAAACTTGATAGTAAAGGTGAAAAAGAGTTTGCAGAAAAATTAGAGCAAAACTCTAATGTTATGCTATTTACCAAACTTAAAAAAGGTGGTTTCATTATTGATACTCCTTACGGAAACTACTCTCCTGACTGGGCGATTATATGTAAAGAGGATTGTACTGATGACATTTCACTTGGCATATATTTTATAGTTGAAACAAAAGCTGGAAAAGAACATAGCGATTTAACAGAAGTAGAACAAAATAAAATTAAATGTGGTACATTGCATTTTGAAGCAGTGTCCAATTTAGTTAAATTTGATTGGGTTAATAGCTATGAAGATTTTAAAACTAAGTTCGGTGTTAAAGACAGTTTAACATAGAAAGTAGGTAAAATGAATGTTAATTGCACACAAAAAATCTTTCAATTAGCACAATAAATAAAAATTGATTTTGATTTTACCATCCCAGAAATGTATATAGCTCAATATTATATTTACTGCAGATTTAAATGCAACCAAGCACCAAACTTTTCTATAACATATTAACCGCCCCAATATATGGTATTATAATCAGCCATATATTGGGGCGGTTTTACCATGTAAAGATTTGTTCGGAGCGAAACTATTCTGAAGTTTATCTATCTATTTTTTCTTGTTTTTTGTGAATTGTAGTTTTCGATTTTGAGCCCTAGACAAAGGAATGGCTGATTTTTCATCCATAAACTTGTACATACTACACTGCTTTATAACTTCTTCAAAAACCTTTAGCTTTTCTTCGGAAATCCTATCAACAGGCATACCAAGAGTTGTAATCAAATAATCGAATGCACCTTTTTCTTTAATGGTTTTATTATTTGTAAATTCAGCTAAATTCTTTTTCATTAATTCAGATATACCAAGTGATAACTCTTCGTTTTTACGTTTACGGTCATTATAGATAGAATTTAAAAGTGTATTAAAACGCTCGGTAATACGAAATCGCAAGTACTCGTTGTGGTCGATTTTTGCTTGTTGTAAAATTGCTATTGTTTCATCTTGTGGATTTAAATCCACTTTACTCCTTATTGCGTTTTCGGCTAGGGAAAACACAGCGTTCATATCATTTGCACCGGCTGTCATCTTACCAGATACAAAAACTTCTATTGCTATAAGAAGATCTTCTACATCTTTGTGAGAGAGTAACTCGTTAATCAATTTAAAGTTTTTATTTCTCTTTAAAAATTCAATGCTTTCATCAGTTAGAGAAAGTTCATCAATAGGAAATTCACGATGTTTTCTATTTAATGTTAAACCACACATATAATCCAACGAAACATCGTATAATTTTGCAAGCTCCATTACACTTTGATAGGGAACGTCCATTTCTGGTTTTTTCTCATAGCGTTGTAGTGCTGATTTTGAAATACCAGTCTTTGTTGCCACTTCGTCCATTGTCCACTTATTTTCGTTTCGTAATTGCTTGATTTGCTCATCCATTGTCAGCATTGCACCTTTTTTATTAGTTTTTTCACTCAAAATCATTACCACCTTTTAATAATTATAATTTCATTCTGATTAGCACCTACAAATAATTAAAATTATTGTACCAAAAATCATGATATTTTACAAGAGCCACTTTTGTCCCGAATGCGGGACAAAGGTGGCTTAAAAAAATTTTATAGCGATTTCGGGATATAAACAATAGAGCTTTTTATATATGTTATAATCACAAACATAAACCAACGTTGATTTAAATAAAAATAAAGAGGAGTTCTAAAAATGAACTACGAAAAACAAACAGAAATTCCAAAATTACAAACAGTAACAGCAACTACACTTTTAAACACCGAGTTTCCGCCATTGCAATTTGCAGTAGATGAGATACTTCCACAAGGAATATTTATTCTTGCAGGCAGTGGCAAAATAGGCAAGTCTTGGCTTGCACTGGATATGTGCGTGTCCGTTGCAACTGGTGCTAATTTGTGGACTTACAAAACTAGCAAAGGCGAAGTTTTATATCTTGCTTTGGAGGACAATCACAGAAGACTTAAAAACAGATTGAGTGAAATTCATGAAGATAATGAAGTGGAAAATTTGCATTTTGCAACGGCTTCATGTGGAATTAGCGACGGATTAATTGAACAAGTGGACGATTTTATGATAGAAAATCCAAATACAAGATTAATCATTATTGACACCCTTGAACATATCAGAAATACAAACACAGAAACTTCAATATATTCACATGATTATCAAGATATTCAAAGTCTTAGGGCAATTACTGAAAGTCATGATGTAACAATTTTGCTCATTCATCACACAAGAAAAATGTACGACCCTGACCCACTTAATATGCTAACAGGCTCAACTGGCTTGGTGGGTGCAGTTGACGGTGTTTGGGTTTTAGAAAAAGAAAAACGAACTGGAAATGAGGGCAAACTAACCATTGTCAACAGGGATACGAACGGTTATTGCTTTAAAGTTGAGTTTGATAAAGACAATTTTAAATGGAATTGTTTAGGTTCTTATGAAGAAGAAAAAGCTAAATCAGAAGTTAACTTTTGCGAAATTATAAATGATTTTCTAAACGAAAAATGGCAAGGAACTTCGAAAGAGCTTGCAAGCGAGATAACAACAATCGAAATTTCTCCGCCAGCACTTACCAAAAAACTAAACAAAATGAAAGCTATTTTATTAGCTGAGTTTGGTATCCGTTACTCTTACGAGCGAACAAAGGATAAAAGAATTATCAATTTGTTCCGTGAGAAAGTGACAGATGACACAGCAGATATACATACCCCTCTAAATTAATGGGGCATGTATAAATCAACTGTCATCTGTCATTCGATATAGCATCGACCGAAAATGAGCGGAGCGAACAAAGCGTGTCTAGGCACTAGACCCCACGACATCTTTGCAACTTGTTGAAAGTGTAATAGTGGGTTATACACTTTGACAAAAGTGTTAGTTCTCCGCTCCCCTGTTCGTCGCAAGTAAAAATGAAAGGAAGTTTTAGCTATGGCAAACAAAAATGGGCAAGATTACGCAGTGCCAAGAGTGAAGGAATACAATCGCTCAACTGTCACCGATATTGAAAAACACAACGAACGAAAAAACCAGAATTATTCTAACGAGGATATAGATATAAATAGAAGTCACCTTAACGTACATTTCAAAAAATGTGATGATACATACCTTAAAAGCTTTGACAGAATGTGTGAATATGGAATTATTTCAACAAGAGGATTAAAGCCAACAGCAACTATTATTGACGAAATGATGCTTGATGTGAATTCATCGTTTTTTGAAAGAAAAGCAAGTGAAAATAACTGTACTGCTTATGACTACGCAAAAGAGTTTTACTCAAAAGCTTATGAATTTGTGGTGAATGAAGCAGGTGGAGAGCATTATATTTTATCGGCTGTAATGCACGCAGATGAGCGAAACAGTGCGTTATCTGAGGAGCTTGGAAAAGATGTTTATCATTATCATTTGCACGTTACATATATTCCAGTAGTTCAAAAAGAAATTAAATGGAGTAAGAGGTGCAAAGATAAGTCACTTGTTGGAACCGTTAAAGATGTTATAAATCAGGTTAGTCACTCTAAAAAATGGGCATCAAAACTTATAGAAGATGAAAACGGCAAAAAATATTTAGAGCGTTCATATTCCCTATTACAAGACCGTTTTCCTGAATATATGCAAAATTGTGGCTACACCGATGTTGTGCGTGGCGAAAAAGGCAGTACAGAAAAGCATTTGAGTAGCACAAAGTACAAAGCAAAAAAAGAGAACGAAAAACTTGAGAAAGCACAGAAAGACTTGGAGCAAGTTAATCAGAAAAAAGTAAAACTAAATTCAATTGAAAAAATTGAAGTAAAGTCAGCCTTATTAGATAAAAATAAAGTTGTTGTACTTAAAAAAGATTTTTTAAACATTAAAAATCTTGCTAAAAAATATATTACGTCAAGTTCGAAAGAAAAACAGTTGAATTCAGAAAATACTAAGTTACAAAATGAAAATAAACAATTAAAAACAGAGCTAGAAAAATATAAATCTATACGTAACAGGCTCGATGAAAACAAGAAATCATTAAAACTATCTGAACTTGAAAAATTTCAATCAGCAGTATATAAATTCCTTGACAGACTAGGAATTAGAAAACAGTTTGATATGTTTTTGAGTATGCTTGATAGAAACCAAAACAAGTTAGATAGATGAATATAAGATGCGAAATCTTCATATTAATAAGAAAAAGAATGAAAGGACAATTGACCAGAGCAATTAATGGTGGATTAATGGAGCGACAAGAATTTGTGATAAATGATGTGAAAAAGGAGATTTTTATTTTGGAAATCAAATTGGCTATTAATAAAAAATTGTATGATAAAAACATAATAAGCGAAGAAATGTATATTAAAGCAAAAGAATTGATATTAAAATCTTGACAATTACATAAATACAGTTTATAATGATGTGTAACATACAGAAGTTAAAAGGAGTTTTAAAACATGGATATATATGATTTGAGAAAAGAGCTTGGTATGGGTAAGTCGATTTACGAATTGCCTTTAAAAGTTACGTTTTATGCGAGAGTTTCAACTGGGACGGACGAGCAGGCTCATTCGCTTAAAAATCAGATAAATTATTATAGGGATTTTATCGGTAAAAATCCTAATTGGACTTATGTTGAGGGATATATTGATGAGGCACTCAGTGGGACAAGTGTCACCAAAAGAGAGTCTTTTCTTAAAATGATTGACGATAGCAAGCTTGATAAATTTGATTTGCTTATTACAAAAGAGATTTCAAGATTTTCAAGAAACACTTTAGATAGCATCAAGTACACTCAAGAGCTATTAAAAAATGGTGTGGGTGTTATCTTTCAAACTGATAACATCAATACCCTTATGCCTGATGCTGAATTACGCTTGACTATTATGTCTAGTATCGCCCAAGATGAAGTGAGAAAAATATCTGAGCGTGTGAAATTTGGCTTTAAAAGGGCGATAGATAACGGTGTTGTTTTGGGTAACAGTAGAATTTGGGGTTATACAAAAGAAAACGGCAAACTTGTTGTAGTGCCAGAAGAAGCTGAAATTGTGAAAAGTATTTTTGAGATGTACGCCATTGACAGAATGGGAGTTAGAGCGATTTGTAAGGTTCTTGCCGAAAGTGGATTTAAAAACACAAAAGGTAACGATTTTTCATTTACAACTGTTAGAAATATCATTGCTAATCCAAAGTATAAAGGATATTACTGTGGCAACAAAACCCAAAAATACGATTATCGTTCTAACGACAGAAAAGTTTTTGAACAGAGTGAATGGGTAATGTACAAAGATGAAGAAAATGTACCAGAGATTGTCACAGAAGAATTATGGGACAAGGCAAATGCAATTTTGAATAAACGCAGTCAAAAGCACAGGGCAGAAAATATTTCTAGCTACAATAATAAATACAAATACAGTTGTAAGGTTATTTGTGGCGAGCATAAGACATTTTTTTATCGTTCTTTATTTAGATATAAAACAGGGAACAAAGAGGTTTGGCAGTGTAAATTGTATTCTGAAAAAGGCAGAGAAGCTTGCACTGCACCAGTGGTGTACACCAGCGAGCTTGATGAAATTATGAAAGATGCTTACAAGCAATTAGTCAAAGAAAGAACTAATATAATTCATGAGTTAGTTCAAATATATTCTTCGATAAGCAGTAAATCCAGTATTAAAGAGGATATAGCTAAACTTCAAGTTGAAATCAACGATATTATGAGGAGAAAGGACAAGCTCCTTGATTTGAGCATTAAAGGAATGCTTTATGACAGTGAATTTGAGAAAAGAAACACTGCGTTTAATCTTGATATAGAAAAAAATGAAAGTAAAATATTAAACTTAAAACAGGAAGAAGAAAAGAACAAAGAGGTCATTAAGACGGTGGAAAGTTTAAGGCAAATTATTGCAGATGAACTTGATTTTAAGGACGGATTTGACAATTCCATTATTGACACCCTGCTTGATAAAATAGAGGTTTATGGAACTGGTGACAAAAAAATCATTAACTTAAAAGTGTTTTTTAAGGTTTTTGAAGATGAACAAAACTATGTAATTAATCGCCGAGATAATACTTCTGTTTGCACCACATCACACACATGATGAAGACGAATATTTGTACGGAGATTACTCCTTTTGTTGGCTCGGAACAGCAGTCTGAGGATTTGATTGCGTATCTTATGAACGAGTTTGAGGAGAGCCCTAACAACATTTGGCAGTCGAATATGTTCGGAAAATCCTTGCACGAACTTGTGGGCGAGGGTATGCACAACAAGCTTATCAAAATGCCTGAGGACGCTAGGGACAAAATGAGAGAAACAATTGAGCGTGTTATAAATGAGGGTTGCAGTGGTCTTTTGTGTATTATTCTGTGAGTTTTTGCTTTGATAAATTCAGAAGAACTTAACGAATTGACTCAAGAAGTGCAGGACAACGGAGAGAGAAAAATTGAGAAGATAGAGAAAAAATCTGAACTTTCTTGGGGCTTTATTCAGATTTGTATATGCCTTGTGATTGTGGGGACAGTTTTGTTTTTAAAAGAATTGTCCCCAGAAAATTATGAATATTTAAAAGAAAAATATTCGCAGTATATTGAGCAAACTTTGCTTATTGAAAATGGAGAGATAAATTTTATTGATGAAAATGCAAACAGTGCAAGATGAGAATTTGCGAGTTTCTATTTCTTTTTGGTTTGTGACTGTTTTGTGCTTGATGTTTTTGATAGACGAGCAAAGTTTTTCGCTCCTTTCGCTTTCGGCGTTCTTTTTGCACGAGTTCACTCACATATTTTTTGTTGTGGTTTTTGGAGGGAGAGTTACAGAATTTAGTCTGTCACTCGGAGAAATGAATATAAAAACGGAAAGGGAGTTTCTCGGTAAAATCCAAAACATTGTTGTGTCACTTTCGGCACCTTTGCTCAATTTGCTTTTGGCAATATTGTTTTGGGAAAAGTATAGAAGTTTTGCAGAGATAAACGCAGTTATCGGTTTTTTTCAGCTTTTGCCAATTATAAGTTTGGATGGCGACGTTGCACTAGAGAGTCTAAAAGTTTCGCTCTTTATTAGAAAAACAATTTCTTTTGTTTTGATTTTTGCTTTTGCGGTTCTGGGTTTCGCATTGTTATTATACAGTAAATACAACTTTACCTTGCTTTTTGTCAGTTTTTATTTACTTTTCATCACTTGCAAAACAAGCTAAATAATGATATAATAAAGATTAAATCATTATGAAAGGCTTGGCATTTTGCCAAATTATATATGTTTAGTAAAGAAATAGAAAAAATTTTACCAGATGTTCAAAAACCAGGGCGATACACTGGCGGAGAACTCAACAGCACTGTGAAAAACAAAGAAGAAATCGACTTGCGTTTTGCATTTTGTTTCCCTGATACTTATGAGGTGGGAATGTCACACCTTGGGCTCAAAATTTTGTATGGAGTGATAAACGAGAGAGAAAATTATTGGTGTGAGAGAGTTTTTGCTCCTTGGATTGATATGGAAGAGAAGATGAGAGAGAACAATCTTCCACTAAATGGTCTTGAAAGTGGCGACCCACTCTCTGATTTTGATTTGCTCGGCTTTACTTTGCAATACGAAATGAGTTACACAAATGTTTTGAATATGCTAGATTTATCGAATATTCCGCTTTTGAGCAAGGACAGAAAAGGCTTGAAAAATATTGTGATTGGCGGTGGCCCTTGTGCCTGTAACCCAGAGCCTATTGCTGATTTTTTTGATATTTTTAGCCTTGGTGACGGAGAAGACTGTCTTTTGGACATCATGGATGTTCTTGACAAATGTAAGAAAAATAACGAAACAAAAGAAGAGTTTTTGAGAAAAGTTGCAAAAATTGACGGTGTTTATGTGCCTGCTTTTTATGAGATTGATTATAACGAGGACGGAACTTTGTCTGCGATTAATCCAATTGGCGACGCACCAAAAACTGTTATAAAAAGGTCTGTTGAGGACATGAACGCTGCTTATTTTCCAGACAAATTTGTTGTGCCTTATGTGCAAATTATTCATGACAGAGCTGTTACAGAGGTTTTGCGTGGTTGTATTAGGGGCTGTCGTTTTTGCCAAGCTGGCTTTATTTATCGTCCATATAGAGAAAAAAATATCGAAACAATCAACCGCCAGTGCAAGGCTATTTGCGAGAGCACAGGCTACGACGAAATATCGCTTTCTTCACTTAGTACAAGTGATTATTCAAGACTTTTTGACCTCATTGATGAGCTACACGTTTGGACAGAGGACGACAAGGTTAACGTATCTTTGCCGTCACTTCGTGTAGATAATTTTTCGACAGAACTCACCGAAAAAATCTCGTCTGTCAGAAAAGGTGGATTGACTTTTGCACCAGAGGCTGGCTCGCAAAGAATGAGAGATGTTATCAACAAAAATGTTACAGAAGAAGACCTTATGAGAACTGTGGGCATCGCTTTTGAGAACGGCTGGACAAAGGTTAAACTATATTTTATGATAGGTTTGCCAACAGAAACAGAAGAAGATGTTTTGGACATTGTTCGACTTGGACAAGCGGTTGTAAATCAATTTTATAAAACAGAGGGAAGAACAAAGGGACACGCAGTCAGCGTTACTGCAAGTGCATCTTCTTTTGTTCCAAAACCTTTCACACCATTCCAATGGTTTGGTCAAGATACACCAGAGGTGCTAAGACAAAAGCAACACGCACTCAAACATTCTATACCAGTAAAAAAACTTTCGGTTAATTATCACGAGTCAAAAACTTCTTTTCTTGAGGCTGTTTTTGCTAGGGGTGACAGAAAATTAAACGCTGTTTTGTTAGAGGCACACAAAAGAGGTTTTCGCTTTGACGGTTGGAGAGAATGTTTTGATTTTGACGGCTGGATTAAAGTTTTTGAAGACCTTGGCATTGACCCAACTTGGTATGCGAATAGACACAGAAGTTTTGACGAGGTTTTGCCTTGGGATCACATCAGCTATGGCGTTACCAAAGAATTTTTGATAAAAGAGTGCAAAAAAGCTTATGATGCAGAAACTACTGCAAATTGCAAAGAAAAATGTAGCAATTGCGGAGCGAACTGCTTTAAAGGAGGTATCTGCTATGAAAAATCTAAGAATTTGGTTTAAGAAAGAAGATACCGCAAAATTTATCAGTCACCTTGATATGTGCCGATTGATGGAGAGAGCAATTCACAAAGCAAGACTGCCATTTTGGTATACAGAGGGTTTTAATCCACACGTTTTTTTGACAATAAATATGCCAATTTCTTTGGGATATACAGGTTTGAAAGAGAGTATGGACGTAAAACTTGAGGACGACAATTTTCCCTTAGAGAAAATTATCTTAGGTTTAAATGCAGGTTTGCCAAAAGATGTCAGAATTTTTAAGGTTACAGAATTTAAACAAAAACCAGGAGCAATTGGTTTTTCTGAATACAAAATCACAATCGAAAAGCAAGATGGCTTGGGCGATTGTTTGCAAGAACTGCTAAAAAAAGATGCCCTAATTGTTTCTAAAAAAACAAAAAAAGGCATGAAAGAAATTGATATAAAAGATGATTTTAAGGACATGAAAATCACAGAAAATGAAAAAGTTTTTATCTTTTCATTAATCCTAAAAAGCACAAATTTGGGCAGTATAAATCCACGTCTTTTCTTTGATTTGTTAGAAGAAAAATTTGGAAAAAGACTATACCCACAAACAGCAAGGATAAATCTTTTTGACAAAGATATGAAAGAGTTTAGATAACAATTAAGTTAAGCATTAAAAACTTTTTAAAACCCTATTGAAAAAATAGGGTTTTTGTGGTATTATATGTAAAAGGTAAGCTAGAAAATCATTTTGGAGGAAATAGAAATCATGATGAAAGCAAGCGAAAAAACAATGGAAAAAATTGTTGGTCTTTGTAAAAACAGAGGCTTTATTTATTCAGGTTCAGAGATTTATGGTGGACTTTCAAACTCTTGGGACTACGGCCCTTTGGGTGTAGAGTTCAAAAATAATGTAAAAAAAGCATGGCTTAAAAAATTTGTTCAAGAAAGTCCATATAATGTTGGACTTGACGCAGCGATTTTGATGAACCCACAAGTTTGGGTTGCAACAGGACACGTTGGCGGTTTTTCTGACCCACTTATGGACTGCAAAGAGTGCAAAACTCGTCACAGAGCAGACAAACTTATCGAGGATTTTGATGGTTCAAATGCTGACGGTTGGACTAATGAAGAAATGAAAAAGTATATTGACGATAACGGCATTAACTGCCCAGATTGTGGCAAACACAATTTCACAGATATCCGTCAATTCAACCTTATGTTCAAAACTTTTCAAGGTGTAACAGAAGACGCCAAAAACCAACTTTATATGCGTCCAGAAACAGCTCAAGGTATATTCGTAAACTTCACAAATATTCAAAGAACTACAAGAAAAAAAGTTCCTTTTGGCGTTGCTCAAGTTGGCAAAGCGTTTAGAAACGAGATTACTCCTGGTAACTTCACATTTAGAACAAGAGAGTTTGAGCAAATGGAGCTTGAGTTTTTCTGTAAGCCAGATACAGACCTAGATTGGTTCTACTACTGGAAAGATTACTGCAAAAAATGGCTTTTAGACTTAAATATGCAAGAAGAAAACCTAAGACTTCGTGACCATGGAGCAGAAGAATTGTCTTTCTATTCAAAAGCTACAACAGACTTTGAATATTCTTTTCCATTCGGTTGGGGCGAGCTTTGGGGTATAGCTGACAGAACAGACTACGACCTTGGCAGACATCAAGAGTGTTCAGGAAAAGATTTGACATATTTTGACCAAGAAGAGAACAGAAGATATCTTCCTTATG
>JAWXUN010000116.1:0-5735 GCA_044426425.1 Clostridia bacterium
GCCACGAGATTTCATACCTACAAGGCGGTTCTCTACGATATCAGCAAGACCTATTCCGTTTGCTCCGCCTAGTTCGTTTAGTTTTGTAACCATCTCTACACCTGTTAGCTCTACGCCGTCTAGTGTAACAGGTTTGCCTTGAACGAAACCTAATTTAATATATGTTGCTTTATCTGGAGCCATTTCTGGAGAAATTCCCATCTCTAAGAAGCCCTCTTTGTTATACATTGGCTCGTTAGCTGGGTTCTCTAAATCAAGACCCTCGTGAGATAAATGCCATAGGTTTTTGTCTTTTGAATAGTTTGTTTCACGATTAATTTTTAGTGGGATATTGTGAGCCTCTGCGTAGTCAATTTCTTCGTCACGAGATTTGATGTCCCACTCTCTCCATGGAGCGATGATAGCCATATCTGGTGCGAATGCTTTTATTGTAAGCTCAAAACGAACTTGGTCGTTACCTTTTCCTGTACAGCCGTGACAGATTGCATCTGCACCCTCTTCAAGAGCGATTTCTACAATTCTTTTTGCAATAATTGGACGAGCAAAAGAAGTACCAAGAAGATAGTTGCCCTCGTATACTGCACCAGCTTTTAGTGTTGGATATACATAATCTTGTATAAATTCTTCTTTTAAATCAGCTATATAAAGTTTTGAGGCACCTGTTGCGATTGCTTTTTCTTCTAGTCCGTCTAGCTCTGTGCCTTGTCCAACGTCACCAGAAACTGCTACAACCTCGCAATTGTTATAATTTTCTTTGAGCCAAGGGATAATAATTGATGTATCAAGACCTCCAGAATATGCTAAAACAACTTTTTTTATATCTTTTTTTGATTTTGCCATAATATTCAATCCTCTTTTTTATATTTTATATTTTGTTGCTATTTTATATTAACACTATTATACACCTTTTTTCGGAAAAATCAAGTCTTTTTGAATAAATATTCAGAAAAATTATAAATATACATGATTTATGCATAAAAAAGATGTCATTGAATGTCAGTATCAAAATGTTGTATAATATTAAATGAAGAAGTGCAGAAAAACCTGCATTTCTTTTTTTATATCTTTTTTTGAAAGGGGTGAGAAAAATGATGTGCTACGAAAACGGCGATTGCATGATGAACGCTAAATCTTTTACTGGTGTGAACTTTTGCCTTTCGCCAATTTGCAAAAACATGGAAAAACAGAAACAGGCTATTGCTAAGAGAATTTCTGACATATTAAAAGCGGATTTGTTATCATTGAATGATGAAGCTGAAATTGTTAGACTCAAAAAGCAATATATGAAACTGAAAGGGGGAAGAGGGTGAAGAACAACGAACTGATGGAGAAAAAGCTGAATAAACTCTGTGACAATGCTGTTAAGTTTACGCAGAGGGCTGTTGGTGAATTGACTTTTCCGAAAGACCAAGAGGGACTTGTGGACACGGGCAAGCTTAGGCACGTTATTCAGTCTATAAAAGATTTGAAAGACATCGCAAACAAAGACAAGGCGATGAACAATATCTCTGATGTATCGAAAATTTATTCTGCCCTTGAAAAAGACAATGACGATTGAAAGACTGAGTGACAAGCAAAGACTTTTGCTTAGGTGGGCATTTTCGCCTAAGACGAGAGATAAGTATAAGGCTGTTATTTGTGACGGAGCGGTGCGTTCTGGAAAAACTGTTTGTATGACGGTTGCCTTTGTCTATTGGGCGATGAAAAATTTTGACAGGGCTATTTTTGGGATTTGTGGCAAGACAATTAAAAGTGCTATCAGAAATATTTTGTTGCCAATGCAGTCGATTAGTGACATCACAAATTTTTTTAGGATTGAATTTAATCGTTCCGAAAACAAGCTGACTATAACAGGGCAGGGGAAAGAAAATTATTTTTATTTTTTTTCTGGAAAAGATGAGAGCAGTTATACGCTTATACAAGGTATTACGCTAAGTGGCATTATGTTTGACGAGGTTGCACTTATGGTGCGTTCGTTTGTTGAACAGGCAATTGCGAGAACTCTTTCTGTTGAAAATTCTAAACTTTGGTTTAACTGCAATCCTGAAAATCCCAATCATTATTTCTATAAAGAATGGATTGAGAAAAGGGAAGAGAAAAAGGCTTTGTATATTCATTTTTTGATGGACGATAATCCGATTTTGTCTGATGAGGCTATTGGCACTGCAAAAAACCTGTATACTGGAGTTTTTTATGACAGGTATATTTTGGGCGAATGGGTTGCACCAGAGGGCTTGATTTATACAATGTTTGAAAAAGAAAAACACTGTGTGCCTGTGGAGGGCAGAGGGTATAGCAGATACACAATTTCTTGTGACTATGGAACGGTTAATCCGACTTCTATGGGGCTATGGGCTTATAGCGACGGCAAGTGGTATAGGGTAGATGAATATTATTTTGACAGCCGAAAACTTGGTGTTCAGAGGACTGACACAGAGCATTATGGGGCACTTGAGGAACTGGCAAAAGGTAAGTATATCGAAAAAATTATTATAGACCCATCGGCGGCATCGTTTATTGAATTGATTAGGCGAGAGGGTGAGTTTAGGGTTGAAACAGCATCTAACAGAGTTCTTGACGGAATAAGAGAAGTTGCGAGTCACTTATATAAAGGGGACTTGCTTTTTTGCGAGAACTGCAAGGACAGCATCAGAGAATTTGGACTTTATCGCTGGGACGATAAGTGCCCAGAGGACAGGCCACTCAAGACAGACGACCACGCTATGGACGACATAAGATATTTTGTTCGCAGTGCTTTTCGTGGTGGATTTATGGAATTTTAATAAAAAGGGGGTCATTTTAAAAAATGATTACAGCAAATGAGATTTTGAATGAAAAAATTAAGTTTGAGAGCATGAGTGATGAGGATTTTTTTGCACAGGAGATTGTTTCTTGGCTTGGTGGAAAAACTAGGCAAGAAATGATTTTGGGCAGGGAATATTACAGGGGCAATCACGAGATTTTGAAAAGAAAGAGAACAGCTATTGGCAAAAATGGCGATGTTGAAGAGGTGGAGAATATTCCGAACAATATTGTTATTGACAATAGGTTTGCGAGAATGCTTGACCAAAAGAAAAACTATCTGCTTGGCAAGCCGATAACCATTAAGAGCAATGACGATTTGTATTATACTGAACTGAAAAATATTTTGAATGCAAAGTTTATTAAAAATATAAAAGTTGCAGGCGAAGAGAGTTTGCTTGGAGGAATAAGTTGGCTCTATGTGTATATTGATGATTGTGGCGAATTGAAAATTAAATGCTTTCCGTCCTATGAGATTTGTCCGTTTTGGAAAGACAGTTCGCACACGGAACTTGACTGTGTTGCGAGAGTTTATACACTGGAAGTATATGAGAACAAGCAGAAAAAAATTTGTTAAAATAGTTGATTTGTATAGAAGTTCTGGTATGACAAGCTATGAACTCTCTGGAACAAACTTAATTCAGAGAGAAAAAGAGATACCTTATGTTTCTATAAAAGGGAAAAGCTATAACTGGAAAAAATTACCTGTTGTGCCTATAAAGGCGAATGCTATGGAAATTCCGCTTATCAGCCGTGTTAAGCAATTGCAAGATGCACTGAACCTGATTTTGTCTGATTTTATGAACAATATGGAAGAGAATGTGCGAAACAGCATTATCGTTTTAAAAAACTATGACGGCACAGATTTGGGAGAATTTAGAAAAAATCTTTCTAGCTATGGTGCGATTAAGACGAGGACACAAGAGGGGGCATCTGGCGGTGTTGATGTTTTGAAAATTGAAGTTAATGCCGAAAACTATAAAACTATTTATGACATGATTGTTAAGGCGATAACTCAAAATTCAAGAGGATTTGACTCTTTGGACGACAAAAGTTCTACTACTCAAAATCAGCTTAGTGTAATGAGTATGTACTCTGACATTGACCTAGATGCAAACGACATGGAAACTGAGATACAAGTTGCTTTTTCGGAGATGAGATACTTTTTTGATGCCTATTTGGCTATGGTTAAATCGTTTGATTGCAATGGTAAAACGCTTGAAGTTATTTTTAATCGTGATATCCTTATCAACGAAACAGAGCTTATTGAAAACTGTATTAACTCTATGAGCATTTTGTCTAAAGAAACAATTGTTGCTAAACACCCATGGGTGAATGATGTGCAAAAAGAGCTTGAAAAAACCGAAAATTTAAAAAACACATTTTCAAATTAGCTTAAAAATAGGGCAAAAACCCAGCGACAGAGCCAAAAACTGGGCTTTTGAAAGATGTCATTGAATGTCAGTATGCATCTGTGGTAAAATATATAATGTAGAGAAGTACAAAAAACAAAATCTACGGAAAGGAGAAATATGTTAGAACTGTTAAAAGAAATTTTTGGCGAGGCTTATAACGATGAGATAGGGCAGAAATTAGATGAAAAAATCAATGAGTCTTATATCACAAAAGAACTCTCGCAAAAAGAAATCAAAGAAATGCAAATTACACACAAAGAAGAGATGAAGCAGATGAGATTGCAAAACGCAATTGACTCTGCTCTTTCTATTTCTGGAGCAAGAAACCAAAAAGCAGTATCCGCTCTGATTGACAAAGACTCTATTGAAATTGGTGAAGATGGAAACATCTTGGGTCTTTCGGAGCAACTTGAGTCACTCAAAAAAAGTGACGGCTTTCTCTTTGAAAGTAAAAAGCTAAAGGGCTTGAGCCCAGCAGAAGTTGGCGACAAAGCATATAAATCGCCAAACGAAATGAACTATGAAGAACTATGCAACTATCTGAACACAAATAAAAATATTTAAAAAAAGAAGAGGTAATTTATTATGGCAACAGCAAAATTTGATTCTAAAAGTTTTAACTCACAAGCGTTCTCTTATATGGTTGGCAGAGCACCAAATCTTAAAATGAACGAAATTAAAAAATGCGGTGCACTGGCTTCTAACCCTGATATCAAAGAAGTTTTCACATCACAAGACGGGGCAGCCTATGCGAGAATGGGCATGAGAGGTTTGATTGACGGCACTGCACTTAACTATGACGGTGTTACGGACATTACAGCGACAGGCACAAAAACATTTGAGCAAGGTGTGGTTGCGGTTGGACGAGCAAAAGCATGGATTGAGAAAGATTTTTCCTATGATGTTTCTGGCGGTGTTGACTTTATGGAAAATGTTGCGTCGCAAGTTGCAGAATATCAAGACGAAATTGACCAAACAACAATTCTTGCAGTTCTAAAAGGCATTTTCTCTATGACTGGAACATCTAACAAAGTGTTTGTTGACAATCACACTTATGACATTACATCTGAAACAAGTGATGTTATGTCTGCTGTGACGCTCAACAAAGCTGTTAACAAAGCTTGTGGTGCTAACAAGAAAAAATTCTCTGTTATTATCATGCATTCAGACGTGGCTACTAACCTTGAAAACCTACAACTTATTGAACATCTAAAATATACTGACTCGGCAGGTATCACAAGGGACCTTGACCTTGGCACTTGGAATGGCAAACTTGTTTTGGTTGACGATGAGATGCCAGTTGAACTTGATGACGATGACGAGGCAGTTTACACAAGCTATGTGCTTGGTGCAGGTGCAATTTCTTTTGAGGACATTGGTGCAAAAGTTCCGTTTGAGATTGACAGAGACCCAGCGACAAACGGCGGTGAGGATACACTCTATATGCGACAAAGAAAAGTTTTTGCTCCTTATGGCATTTCTTATGAAAAAACTAGCCAATCTAGTCTTTCTCCAACA
>JAWXUN010000117.1:0-5696 GCA_044426425.1 Clostridia bacterium
GCTTCCTCGTGTGAGTTATATGGTGCACTTGGGCAAATAATATGCTTAACACCAACACTTGCCAAATAAGGCAAACTCGCATCTAAATTATTAAAAGCTACGTGAGCTGATGGCAGTGTTAGGTTTAATTCTTTTAAAATAGAAAAAAGTTCGTTTTTCTCTATTTCTTCATATCCACCTGCATACTCAATGCTGTTAAAACCCATTTCGCTTGCAAGTTTTATTCTGTCCCTAAAACTTATTTCGCTTTCGTCTGATGTGTATGACCATAGTTGAATACCAATATCCATAAATACAATCCTCCCAAAAAAAATTTGTTTTTGTTATATATATAATATCAAATAAAACGACTAGAAAAAAGGTATTATATAAGCTTTTTTTAGCACAATATTAATATTTTGAGAAAAGTTTGAAAAAAAGCTACCAAACAAAATGTTCAGTAGCTCAAGTTTTACTTAATATGCAAAAAAACTCCCCTAAAAAATTTAGAGGAGTTTTTGATATCAAAGATATTGATTATTTCATCATGCTTGCAACTTCGTCTGCAAAGTTGTCTTCTCTTTTTTCAAGACCTTCGCCTTTTTCAAAACGAACGAACTCAACAACTTTCATAGAACCGCCAAGTTTTTTGCCGATACTGTCAACGTATTTTTCAACAGACATATCGCCATTTTTAACAAAAGCTTGGTTCAATAGACAGTTTTGCTCGTAGAATTTTCTAATTCTACCATCAATCATTTTGTCGATGATGTTAGCAGGTTTTTTAGAGTTTTTAGGGTCGTTTTGGATTTGAGCAGCAAGAACTTCTCTCTCTTTGTCGATGTCCTCAGCTGGAACATCTGTTTGAGATAGATATAGTGGGTTAAGAGCTGCAATTTGCATAGCAACGTCTTCGCCACATTCTTTGAACTCAGCAGCAGTAGCAATACTATCTTCTGCGTCCATTTTAACAAGAACACCAATTCTGCCACCGCCGTGAACATAAGCAACACAGTTTCCTTCTAAACGAACGAAACGGCGGATTTTCATGTTTTCACCGATAACTAAAATTCTGTCTTTTAGTAGTGCGTCGATTGTTTCGCTTGAGCCTTCAGCTGTGCAAGCTAATAGAGCCTCTACATCTGCTGGGTTTTGAGCGATAACTGTTTTAGCACAAGTTTTAACAAATTCTTGGAAACTTACGTTTTTAGCAACGAAGTCTGTTTCTGCGTTAACTTCAACAACAACGCCAACTTTTCCGTCTTCGCTAACTAGTGCACAAGCGATACCTTCTGCAGCAATTCTTCCTGCTTTTTTGATTGAAGCAGCAAGACCTTTTTCTCTTAAAATTTCTGTTGCTTTTTCCATATCACCTTGAGCATCTGTAAGTGCTTTTTTGCAGTCCATCATACCGCAACCTGTTTTTGCTCTTAGGCTTGCAACGTCTTTAGCTGTAAAATTCATGGGATTGTCCTCCGTAATTTTATATATTAGTATTGTTAATTATTCAGCAACTTCTTCAGCTACTTCTTCAGTAGCAACTTCAGCAGCACCCATTTGACCTTCTCTGCCCTCAATGATAGCACTAGCCATTGCACCAGCAATTAGTTTAACAGCTCTGATAGCGTCGTCATTACCAGGAATTACATAGTCAACTTCGTCTGGATCACAGTTTGTGTCAACGATAGCAACGATTGGGATACCAAGGTTTTTAGCTTCTGAAACAGCGATTTTTTCTTTTTTAGGGTCAACGATAAACAAAGCACCTGGGAATTGTTTCATGTCTTTGATACCGCCAAGGAATTTCTCTAGTCTTTCGATTTCAAGATTTAATTTGATAACTTCTTTTTTAGGTAGAAGCTCAAATGTGCCGTCTTCTTCCATTTTGTGAAGTTGAGCAAGTCTAGCAATTCTAGTTTTGATAGTTGTAAAGTTAGTAAGCATACCACCTAACCAACGAGCGTTTACATAGTAAGCACCAGCACGGATAGCTTCTTCTTTAACTGACTCTTGAGCTTGTTTTTTTGTTCCAACGAAAAGAACACTTTTGCCCTCAACTGAGATGTCACGAACAAAGTTATAAGCTTCTTCTAGTTTTCTAACAGTTTTTTGAAGGTCAATGATATAGATACCATTTCTCTCTGTGAAGATGTATTGAGCCATTTTTGGGTTCCATCTTCTTGTTTGGTGACCGAAGTGTACACCAGCTTCTAATAATTGTTTCATTGATACTACTGCCATTTTTTTACCTCTTTCTAAAATATAAAAAATTTTAACCTCCGCAATGTCTGGCAAATCGCCTTGTCGTGCGTTTTCTCACACTACGACTTTTAAGTGCGATAAACATTTGCGTGCGTTTTCCGAAATATTATACCACGAATACAACAGAAAATCAAGTGTTTTCTTATCTTTTTTCTAAAATTTTTTCAAGAACTTCACAAGCTATCATAACAGTTTTAGCACAAGAAACAGGTGGAGCTATCTTGTAGATAGGTTCTAGGTCTTTGCAATAGGTCGATTTACAGATAATCCTAAATTCATTCCTAAAATTTTCGATAGTAGCCTTGAGTTCTTCTGATTTCATTTCGTTTTCTTTTAAAATAAGTTTGCCGAGTATCGCAAAGCCACCTGTCAGTGCACCACAAGTGTCGCCACAGCCCATTCCGCCACCAAATCCAGACATAAGCTGTGCATCTAGCTTTGTATATCCCAAGTTATATTTTTCGTTAACAGCCAAAAAAACTGCCTGTGCACAGTTCAAACTTTCGTCAACATAATATTTTCTACCAAGTTCTGATAAAGTCATATCCATTCCCCTTTTTGCAAATATTTTAGCGTTTACTTTATTATTTTAGCACTATCAAAATAAATATGCAAGAGCATTTCTCTATTTATATATTTTTACGAATAATTTCTTGACACTATCTTGTTAAAATGATATTATTAAAGGTATGAAATTATTTTTTCACATCATTCGAAAGGAACTGTTAATATGAAAAAAGCAGATTTAAAAACACAACTCCATGAGGTTGCACAGCGTATTTCAACAATGCGTGAAATCATGGGAATTTCTGAAGAAGAAATGGCGAGTAAAACAAGCGTAAGCCTTGAGGATTACCGTAAATATGAGAAAGGTGAGTCTGATTTTAGCTTTACATTCATATATAAATGTGCTTTGCGTTTTGGCATTGACCCAACTGATTTGATTAAAGGCGTAAGCCCAACTCTTTCTAGTTGCACAGTTACAAAAAAAGGTGCAGGTTTGCCAATTGCAAGACGTCACGGTTTTCAATATCTCAATATGGCACCGCTTTTTAAAAATAAAATCGCTGAGCCTTTTTACGTTAAAATGCCTTGGTCAAAAGCAGATGAAGAGTCAAGCGTTAAGCTTTCAAGCCATTTAGGACAAGAGCTTGACATTGTTATAAAAGGAAAGATGAAAGTTCAAGTTGGTTCTCACGTTGAGTACCTTGGAGAGGGCGACACTATCTATTATAATAGTTCCACTCCACACGGAATGGTTGCTGTTGATGGAGAGGATTGCGAGTTTTATGCGATTATTCTTAAAGGCGAAAATCTTCCAGAAGAGCTAGATAGGTTTGACAAATACCTAAAGGCGAACGAGCAAAGAGCAAACAAAGAAACTGTTGCTGATAATTTTATAAATACAACACTTAACGAAAATGGTGTTTTGAGCGAAATCACTTTTAAAGATGATGATAAATTTAACTTTGGCTATGATGTTGTAGATGCGATTGCCGAAAAAAATCCAGAAAAACTTGCTATGCTACACGTTTCAAGAGAGCACGAAGAAAGACGATTTAGCTTTTTAGATATGAAAAAACATTCTAACAAAGTTGCAAATTATTTTGCAAGCCTTGGCATAAAAAAAGGCGACAGAGTTATGTTAGTTCTAAAAAGACATTATCAATTTTGGTTCTGCATGGTCGCATTACACAAGCTGGGTGCGGTTGCAATCCCTGCAACAAACCTTTTAACTCAACACGATTTTGAATATCGTTTTGACGCAGCAGGTGTAAAAGCGATTGTTTGCACAGGTGACGGAACTGTTTCTGACGAGGCTTTTTCCGCTTCTTTTAATGTAAAAGAAACACCTATCCTCATCATGGCAAACGGCAAAAAAGACAATTGGCACTGCATGGACGAAGAGTACGAGAGTTTCTCTGAGAACTTTCCACGCACAGCTGATACATCTTGTGGTAACGAGCCTATCCTTATGTTCTTTACATCAGGAACAACAGGCTATCCAAAAATCGCAGAGCACAGCCACAAATACGGCTTGGGTCACTATGTAACTGCAAAATATTGGCACAATGTAAATCCAGAGGGCTTGCATTTCACAATATCTGATACAGGCTGGGGCAAGGCTGTTTGGGGAAAATTCTATGGACAGTGGCTTTGTGAGTCTGCTGTTTTCACTTATGATTTTGATAAATTCGATGCACACGATATCATGCCAATGTTCGCAAAATATCACATAACAACTTTCTGTGCACCACCAACTATGTATAGATTTTTTATCAAAGAAGATTTGTCTAAATACGATTTAAGCAGTATTGAGCACTCAACAGTTGCTGGCGAGGCGTTAAACCCAGAGGTTTATGAGCAATGGAAACGTGCAACAGGGCTTAATCTAATGGAGGGCTTTGGTCAAACCGAAACAACTCTAGCGGTTTATAACCCAATCGGAACTATTCCAAAACCAGGTTCTATGGGTGTGCCAAACCCACTTTATGATGTTCAAATAATCATGCCAGACGGCACAAAAGCACCACTTGGCGAAACAGGCGAGATTATCATTCGTCTTGAAAAAGGCAAGCCAAACGGCTTGTTCACAGGCTATTTCAGAGATGAAGAGAAAACAAAAAATGCCTACGAGGGCGGAGTCTATCACACAGGCGACACAGCTTGGATGGACGAGGACGGATACTATTGGTATGTTGGCAGAACAGACGATTTAATCAAATCTTCTGGATACAGAATTGGACCTTTTGAGATAGAGAGTGTTATTATGGAAATGCCTTATGTTCTTGAGTGTGCTGTTACAGCAGCCCCAGACCCAATCAGAGGACAAGTTGTTAAAGCGACAATCGTTCTAACATCAGGAACAGAGGGAACAGAAGAAATCAAAAAAGAAATCCAAAACTATGTTAAAGCGAACACAGCTCCGTATAAATACCCACGTATCGTTGAGTTCCGTGACAGTCTGCCAAAAACAATCAGCGGAAAAATTCGCCGTGTAGAATTGAAAGACTGATATTCAGATAGTTTTAAATGAAAATAAAAAAACACGCTGATACAAATGAATGTATTTGCGTGTTTTTTTGTATAAAAATTAGTCAAAATCTTTTTTGTCAAATCCCATTGTGTGCAAAATTTGTGGTCTTTGTCGCCAATCTTCTTTAACTTTAACCCAACTTTGTAGGTTGATTTTGCAGTCGAAAAATCTTTCCATGTCAAGTCTAGCTTTTGTTGAAATTTCTTTGAGAGTCGCTCCGTTTTTGCCGATAATAATTCCCTTGTGGCTTTGTTTTTCGCAATAAATTGTTACTTCTATATCTATAATTTCGCCACGCTCTTTCATGCTCTCTGTTACAACAGCAACACCGTGAGGAATTTCTTTTTGCAAAATTCTTAGCACTTTTTCTCGGACTATTTCACTTGCGATAACTCTTTCTGGTTGGTCGGTTAGAGTG
>JAWXUN010000118.1:0-5671 GCA_044426425.1 Clostridia bacterium
TAACGAGATATAAAGTATCATCTTCTGTTACAAATTCCATGGTGCTAAGAATTCCACCGTCAAGTTCGGTTTCTTCTCCGCTTATGTCAACTGCAATGTAAGAAGTTGAGTTAATTCCGCTGCCTGATAAAATACTTTGTAAGTCTGTTTCGCCAGAAACACTAACTGTAACAAAACAAGTGTCACCAGTTTTTAGATATACAATTTCTTTGATTTGCATACCTTTTGGCATATCTGGTGCTAAGAACAATGGTGCGTCTTCGCCAGTTAGCTTGAGGTATCCGTCGTTTAATGTATCAATATCTTTGTCGTCTTCTAGTCCGTCACTTGCAACAATACTGCCACTTGTTTCGTCATCTATAACTGCAAAATTCTCGAACAAATCAGAGATTTTTACAGCTTGCTCTGTTAGACCATAATAGTCGTAATCTTCTAAATCCATAAAATCTGCTATGTTATCTAGGAACACAAGGTGCTCGATGTTTGAGCTTGCTATATTAGCCTCAAAGTTTAGGTAAGACACGCCTTTAACCCAGTACATTGCTCTTTCGTCTGGTATAACAGATCTAAACGCACCGTATTCGTCATATTCTTCTCCGTCTTCTTCATAAGCTAGGATAACATCACGAGAAGAAAGAACATCTGTTGGCACGATTATTTCGTAGCCATCATTTGATACGATTTTCATGCTTTCAAAATCACTTATGTCATAACCTTTTGACTCTAGCAAATCTTTTACATAAGTTCCTTTGATGTTGAGCACGTTGATTTCTCCATTTGATGTTGTGCTTTGTGCAGTTGTTTCTACTGGCTCAAAAGCTTTGATTTCTTCCATTGTAAAAACGATGTCCTCATCGCCTATACCTTGGATTGTAACGCTAGTTGAAAAATCATCGTCTTGTGTAGTCGTTGAGATTTCTGAACTACTAGAACTGCTTGAGTCAGTTGAACTTGTTGCACTTGGCTCGCTACATCCAGCAAAACTTAAACACAAAATTGATAGAAGTAAAGCTGTAGAAATTAATTTTTTCATATTTTTCTCTCCTTATTTATTTTTGTACAAAAAAATATCCTTTTCAATTTATGAAAAGGATAAATGTGCACACAAAATAAGCTGGGGATTATAGATAAGCTATAAGCACCAGAAACAGAAGTCAGTTTATTTATGTTTTTAAAAAACATAAACACAAAGACCCCTTGTGTTATTTATCTCCTTTTCACAATGGAAGGCTATTTCATTTCTAAGATAACCCTAACGCTTTAAAGTTCGTATGCAAAAGCACTTAGATCTTTAAAATCGGAGTATTTTATTTATTTTTTAGAAATTATAACATATTTAGCATAATTTGTCAAGACTAAAGCAGTGAGTGTGAAATTGAGATATTATTATTTCAACCAAAAACTTCACACTACACATTTAATAGTATCACTCTGTAATTCTTTCAATATCAAGTGAAAAATATTCGTTTAGTGACTCTGCGATTAGGTCGTGGTCGCTAATAAGAGAAATTCCTGAAACTATGATTGTACCAATCATGCCGACAGATTTAACTTTGATTGGAAAAGCACCTGGGCAAGTTGAATATTCCATTGGGTCCATAAACCAAGCTTGTTTTATGTCTAAATTATCTATGTTAACCACATAATCTAGTCTTGCTGTGCTCATCATTTTAACTTCGCAAGAGTTTTGTTTTCTCTTCATCCAGTTTTGGTGGTCAAGACCTGTGTTGTCAAAACCATATTGAAAAACTGTGTAACCGCTCATAAGTCTAATACTGATAGCTGGAGAAAAACCATTTTTTCTTGCAACTTTAACAATAATATTGCCAAGCTCCCATGCATCTTCATGAGTGAATTTTTCGAACACAAATGCTTCTTCTTGCTTTTCGATAATTTTTAATGCTTCTAAATTTGTCATATTAATAAACTCCTTTTATTAATTAATAAACACCATATTCTTTCATTGTGTCCCATGCTGCGAACAGGTTGTCTAGTGGCACACCCCATTGAATTGTGTGTACTGGTGCGAACACAAAACCACCGTCTGGCATTAGAATTTCCATTTGTTTTTTTACTTCGTCAATAACCTCTTGTTTTGTACCAAATGGCATGATTTTTTGTGTTTCAATTCCGCCACCCCAGAATGTTAAATCTTTGCCGTATTCTTTTTTTAGTTTTGCTGGATCCATATTTTCGGCTGTGTATTGAAGTGGATTTAAGATTTCTACACCTGCATCAATTAGATGTGGGATAGCTTTGTCGATACTGCCACATGAGTGCATCATAAATTTTACGTGAGGTGCTTTGTCTTTGATAAACCTAACTAATTTTTTGAGTCTTGGTTTTATTAAGCTTGCATAAGTATCAGGAGAAATCCACAAGTTCATTTGTGTTCCAAGGTCGTCTAGTTCTTTACAAACATCAATTTTGTCGCCAAAACGTGTTAGAACTTCGTCCCAAAATTGCATTTTTGAGTCTAGCACTCTGTCTAGCAAATATTCTGCTGTTTCTTCTTCTGTAACCATTGTTGCTAAAAAATTGTCATATCCCATGATGTGATTGCACATTTGAAAGATACCATTTCCCCAGCAGTTGTCAAAGACAATTGGATATTCTCCACCGCAAGAAAGTGAGTCTATTCTCTCTCCAACACCCTCATACAAACCCTCTGTGCGTGGATTTGGAAACTCGTAGTCCTCCATGTCCTCAATTTCCAAAGCGTCTACTAGTGGATGTTTGTGCATATCAAAGTACAAGCCGTTGTCAACTGGTTTTCTCCAGCCAATTCCGAACTCGTCCTCGTAGTATGTGTACTCGCCTTTTGTTTCTAAAACAGGTTTAAAAGCTGCAAAACGGTTTGGTTGTGTACCTCTGACATCAGCACCGATAGCCTTTTGGATTTCTGGGTCGATATCAGCAAATTGTGCTGTTAATAATTTGATATTAGCAGGCTCACCAACTTTGATATTCAATCTTTCTTTTAATAAATCATAGAGTCTTAAACTCATTGTTGTTTCCATTGTCGCACCAAAATCTAGTGGTACTCTGTCTGGCTCTTTGTGTGATAAAGTTGCAAGAACACGTTCTCTTGAAGTCATAATTTTAGCTCCTTATATTACAATTTGAAAATCAATCTATTGTATTAATTATATCAAATTTTATTGTAAAAACTATACAAAATCGTACATTAAAAAAATTCTTTTATAAAGAATAATAGTTTTTGTAGCACTAATTTGATGAAATTGATAATTTTTTTAAATTTCAAACTTGAATTATTTGTAAAAAATGTTATAATGGTTATATTAAATACTTTTTATACAGAGGAAATATGATGGAAATTTCGATAAATAAACTCTTTGCGTTTAACTATAATACTGGTGCGATTTTTGAAAATGTGTCATTTGACGGATACGAAGTAACGTATTTTTTGAGTGGCTGTGGTTTTATGACCTCAAAAAATGGCACTATTGCATATAAATCTAACAATATTCTTTTGTCAACTCCAGACTTTAACAGGCGTTTGGTTTGCACAGAGAGAACAAGCTATTTATGCATCAGATTTCAGTGCCGTGACAGCATAACTGATTTGTCCCACGGTGTTTATCACTGTGACAACGACGATATTTTTAATTTAATAAAAAATATTTTTAAAGAATACAAAGAAAAACCATATAGATACTATGATTATTGCAACACAAAGCTTAACGAAATTTTGATTTTGTTAGCTAGACAAATTGCCGATAACACATCTACTAACAAGAATATGCACGATTTAATTAAACAGATTGATACATCAATTTCTTTTGATATGTCTGTTGCAGAAATGGCTGACACTCTCAATTATAATTATGATTATTTTAGACAAAAGTTTAAGAGTATAACAGGGCAATCGCCAACGAGCTATATCGCAAACAAAAGGATTGAGAATGCGTGTGCTCTATTAAAGAAAAATTCTTATACTTGCACTGAAATTTCTAACCTTTGTGGCTTCTCTTCACCATCTCAATTTAGCAAACTATTCAAGCAAGAGTTGGGACTGTCACCGCTTAATTATCAGAAAAACACAAGTATTGATATGTGATGATTTTTTATAAATTAATCAAATTAATTTTGATACTATCTCGCCACTTCTATACGCTATCAAAAGTTCTTCTAATTCGGCAATTCTTTCTTTCAAAACCAAGCCTTTGTCTGTGTCGCCAACCGAGAGTCTGTTCGGCATTTTTTCTATCATAACAGTGTGTGAAACTATGTCGCTTTCGTTTTCTACTGCATCTTCTGAACTTATAAAAGGCTCATGTGCTACTAAGATTAAACCATAAGAATTGAATATCAGAGTGTAGCCCGCTATGCCCGTTGCACTTTGGTATGCCTTGGCAAATCCGCCGTCGATAACAAAAACTTTACCATTACATTTAACAGGGCTTTCGCCTTTTTTTTGCAAAACTGGAACATGGCCATTTATTATGTGAGAGGTGTTTTCGCAAAGACCAAACTCTTTCAAAATCATGTTAACCATTGTTTCGTTTTCTATATTTAAATAATAGTTGTTTTTTAGTTCTTTATGTGTTTCTTTTTCTGCAATAAAATATCTTTCAAAATTTGTCATCTTCTCTTTTCCAAAAAGAGGAGAATTTTTATTGCACCAAATCCACCAAAGAATGTCACGTCCTTTGTATCGTTCCTCTTTGTTTATTGCAAAAAAAGCCTTTCTTGCATAAGACTCCAAAGTGTCGTACAAGGCTTTTCCTTTGCAGGTTTTTCCGTATATATTTATTTTAGAAAACTCAGCATTTTCATCCATTGGAACACAACCGTGAAAGAGCAAATTTCCGTTATATACTTTGTAAAGACCACCTTTGTTAAGTAAAAATTCTACATGGTTTTGTAGTTTTTCGCTGTGCTTAAATGCAGATTTTAGCCTTTCGATTATAATTGTTTCGGCTTCAGTTAATTTATATGGTTCACTAAAATCAACTGTTGGAAAATTTGTATCAAGCAGTTGATATTCTTTATCGGAAATTAAAACAGTGCCTTTTTCTATATCAATTCTTTCTAGCAAAAGTCTGTCTTCCATTTCAAAACTGGGATTATCTTTGATTAATTGTCCCTCTAACTTTTGTTGGATTATAGTGATAGCTTTGTGTATTTTTTCGTTTAGCTCAATCTCTGCATTAGAACTTTCTGGGCTATGTTTTGTCGAAAAACAATCACAGTTATCATCTTTGTATGTTTCAATTGCAAAGGTAGCAAGTGGCAAAAGATTTATGCCATAACCTTGCTCTAGTGTGTCAAGATTTCCGTATTTTGCACAGACACGCACAACATTTGCAATGCAAGCAGTTTGCCCAACAGCGGCACCCATCCACACAACATCGTGATTGCCCCACTGTACATCAACCGAATGATATTTTGTTAGCTTGTCCATTATGCTAACAGCACCATTGCCCCTGTCGTATATGTCGCCAAGAACGTGCAAATGGTCTATAACCAAAGTTTGGATAAGCTCTGAAAGTGCAACAATAAAATTCTCTGCTCTGCCAATTCTGATTATTGTATTTACAATTTCTTCGTAATATGCTTCTTTGTCTAAAAGCTCTGATTTTTCGTTTATCAGCTCTTCTATTACATAGGCAAAATCTTTTGGCAATGCTTTTCTAACCTTTGAGCG
>JAWXUN010000119.1:0-5658 GCA_044426425.1 Clostridia bacterium
GAGCTGATTTATGTAAAAAAAGGCAAATTAAATGTAAAAAACAATTTTAAAGAATATACACTACAAGAGGGGGATTTTTATATAGTTTTCCCACATATTATCCATGAATATTTAGATACATCCGAAAATTCTGATACTTGTATGTGGATTTTTGACAGCAGTTTTATATCTGAATATTCGTCTGTTTTCAAAAATTATTCTGTTCTCAACCCTGTTGTAAGCATAGACAACGAAGATGTTAGTTATTGCGTAAAACAATTTATTAGTAGAGAAGAACTAATAAACGAAAATATTATAAGCAAGGCATTTTTCACAATTATACTATCAAATATTGTGCAAAACATACAAATAGATAATACTAAAAAAACCGAAACAAACGAGTGGATTTCTGATTTGCTTAAATTTCTTAGCGAAAATTTTACCAAAAAAATATCCCTAGATGAAGTATCTAAGGATATCGGCGTCAGCAAGTACCATATTTCAAGAAGATTTAAACTAGCAATTGGCTGTTCTTTTACAGAATACATCAACACTATGCGTGTAAATTTTGCAAAAGATTTGCTTAAAACTAGCGAAAAAAGCATAACAGAAATTGCTTTTGAATGTGGCTTTGAAAGTTTAACAAGTTTTTTTCGTGCTTTTAGAGAACTAGATTTGCAGTCCCCAAAACAATATAGACTCAATTATGATTTAACGCAACTTAAAACATAATAGGCTTTCTTTTTATATATAGTTTCGCAATTGCCAAAAGTTTCTTTTAGTTTTGTGATAGTTGTTTCTGCTCCGTGCTTTTTGAGAGTTACAACAAATAGTTTTCCGCCTTTATTTAAATGTGCAAAAGCCTCTTCATACATTTGATAAGTCACAACTTTTCCTGCGTGGATTGGGGGGTTAAGGGTAATCGTATCAAAACTCTCCCCTATTTCGTTAAAGCAATAAGATTTTATTATCTTTGAATTAACTCCATTTTTCTCACAATTCTCCTTTGTTAAATCAAGTGCCGTTTGATTGACATCAGACTGAGTTAATTCTATTCCAAATTGTTTAAAAAGAGAAATTCCGATAACGCCATATCCACAGCCTAAGTCCAAAAGAGAACCTTTTATTGGTGGAATATTTCTGAGCAAAATATCTGTCGCTGGGTCAACATGGTCTTTAGAAAAAACACCAACATCAGTTGTAAAATCTAGTTTGTGGCTATAATAATAATATGTAATCTCTTTTTTTTGAGATTGCAAAGTTTCGTCTTGAATAAAATAATGACTCATAATAATCCCCTTTTTGTAAAACAAATAATGATAGATTTATTTTAACACAAAATATATCGATAAGTCAAATTTTATGCATATTTAACAGACTTTTATATTTGTTTTTACAATATAGCTTAATTTAGCCATATTAATTACAAATATATCAATATAATATTGGTAATTGTTACAGTTGAAATTTGGTATATATTGGTGTATAATATGAATAGTAAGTCTTAAAACAATAATTAATCAAAAAAATATATACAAATTCAACAAATTTAAGGAGATTTTTCATGATAAACCAAATCAGAAAATATAGTGTAACAGAAGCTGCTACTGCAATCGAAAACAAAATACACCACACTTTTGGTGTTAGCACAATAAATGCAACTAACGAAGAATACTACAAAGCTATCGCATTAATCTTAAAAGAGATGATGTCTGAACTTAGAAGTGACTATTTTCGTGAAGCAAACAAGCAAGGAACTAAAAAAGTTTATTACCTATGTATGGAATTTTTGCTTGGTAGGTCACTAAAAAACAGTTTGTATAACCTTGGCTTAACAGAAGTTTTTCGAAAAGCTTTATCGTCTTTTAATGTCAATCTTGACAATTTATATGAGATAGAGCCTGACGCTGGTCTTGGCAACGGCGGTCTTGGTCGTCTTGCTGCTTGCTTTATGGACGGATTTGCAACACAAGGATATCCAGCAATGGGTTATTCTCTTAGATACGAATATGGTATTTTCAAACAAAAACTAGTTGACGGTTGGCAAACAGAAATGCCTGACTTCTGGCTACCAGGTGGCGAAGTTTGGCTACAAAAAGTTCAAGAAAGAGCTGTTGAAGTTAAGCTTGGCGGACACATTGAAGAGTCTTGGAACGAGGGTTATCACAGCATCATGCACAAAGATGCAACTACTATTTCTGCAACTCCTTATGATATGTTTATCCCTGGCATGGACGGAAAAGGTGTTAGTCGCTTAAGAATTTGGAAATCTGCTAACAATAATTTCGATATGAACAAATTTAACAGAGGCGACTACTTAAAAGCTATGGAAGAGGATGCTTTAGCTGAAGCTATCACAAAAGTTCTTTACCCAGGCGATGACCACACAGAGGGAAAAACTCTAAGACTAGAGCAACAATATTTCCTTGTATCCGCTTCAATTCAAGATATTATCAGAAGACATTTATTCGCTCATAGTTCACTTGATAACCTACCAGATTTAGCAGCTATTCACATGAATGACACTCACCCAGTTCTTGCTATTCCTGAAATGATGAGAATTATGCTTGATGAATGTGGCTATGATTGGGACAAAGCTTGGGATATCGTTACAAGAACAATCGCTTATACAAACCATACTGTTATGGCAGAGGCTCTTGAGAGTTGGAATGGCGAAATGTTCAAATACAGACTTCCAAGAATTTATCAAATCGTAGAAGAAATTGACAGACGTTTCTGGGTTTCTATGAGAGAAAAAGGCGTTGATGAGGGAAAAATTTGGAGAATGGCTCCAATCAATAATGGCTATGTAAAAATGGCTAATCTTGCGGTTATCGCAGCTCACAGTGTTAACGGAGTTTCTGAACTTCACAGCGAAATTCTAAAAGATTCTGTTTTCCATGATTTCTATACAGAAATGCCACATAAATTCAAAAATGTTACAAATGGTATTGCTCATCGCCGTTGGTTGAACCAAAGCAACCCAGAAATGGCTACTTTTTTAAATGAACTAATCGGCAAAGACTATATTTATGACGCTTCAAAACTTGAAGATTTAATGAAATATAGAGATGACAAAACAGTTTTGAAAAAACTTGAAGATATTAAATTATCAAATAAAGTCAGACTTGCTAATCACTTAAAGAAAACTCAAGGTATTATTGTTGACCCTAATTCATTATTTGATGTTCAAGTTAAAAGACTTCACGAATACAAACGTCAACACATGAATGCCCTACACATTCTTTCACTATATCAATTCCTAAGAGATAACCCAAATGCAGATTATGAACCACACACATTCTTCTTTGGTGCTAAAGCTGCTCCTGGTTACTATTTTGCAAAAGAGATTATGCAATTTATCGTAACTCTTGGCGAAACTATCAATAAAGATGAGAGAGTTAACAAAAAACTTAAAATCGTATTCGTAGAAAACTACTGCGTATCATGGGCAGAGTTGCTAACTCCAGCAGCAGAAATAAGCGAACAAATTTCACTAGCTGGAACAGAAGCTTCTGGTACAAGTAACATGAAATTTATGATTAATGGTGCTATCACTCTTGGAACACTTGACGGTGCTAATGTTGAAATTCATGATACAGTTGGCGATGACAATATGTTCTTGTTCGGCATGACAACTCCAGAGGTTAACAGCCTTAAAAAATATGGATACAATCCAAGAAATATCTATGAGCATTGCGATGTTGTAAGAAACGCTCTTAACGAGTTAAACGCTGGAATGGGCGGAAAACATTTTGAAAATATCTTCAACACTATCGTTAATAACGACCAATACATGGCTCTAGCTGATTTTGTTTCTTACGCAGATGCACAAAAGAAAGCTACTGATTTGTACAGAACAGACAAAGAATTATGGAACAAAATGTCACTTACAAATATTGCTAAAGCTGGTATATTCGCAGCTGACCGTGCAATTAGAGATTACGAAAACACAATCTGGATGGGAACTACAGTTAAATAATAATATAAATGCAAATGGCTATCACAAAAAAGTGATAGCCATTTTTTATATTAAACTTGTTTTAATTCATCTTTTTTCTTCGTTATTATGTAATATATAACAGCGACAATTATTTGCAAGGCGGTAGACAAAGGTATTGCCAAACCAATAATAAAAAGATTTGTGTTTTCTAGCAAACTAAATAAATAAGAAATAGGAATTCTTATTGCAAACGCACCAATAATGGATAACAACATAACAAATGTTGTTCTGCCACAACCATTAAAATAACCAGTAAATGAGAAGAAGAATGCAACCAGTGAACAATCGAGAGCATAAGATTTTAGATACAAAACAGCTTGTTCTGTTGTTGCTGGGTCATCTGTAAACAATATCGTGAACACATTTCCATGCATAAATGCAATATATGTCATTATAGCACCAAAAACAAAAGAAACAATTATTGCATATTTCAAACCTTTTCTTGTTCTGTCAATTAATTTTGCACCTAAGTTTTGGGCTGTATACGCAGATAAAGATTGAGAAAAAGCTTGTGGTACAACCATAATCATACCTGTGATTTTTCCAACAATTCCAACAGCAGCAGAAGCGACAACACCGAGTGTATTCAAAATTGCCGTGAGCGCTAAGAAAGAAAAACCTGTCAAAACCATCTGCACTGATGACGGTACTCCTATTTTCAAAATACTTTTAGTATATTCGAGTTGAAAAGAAATATCCATTTTTGAAAAATGAAACGGCAAACCTTTTCTTTTAATTATCAAAATTGACAAAACAACACTAATCGCTTGGGCTAAGACTGTTGCAATAGCCGCACCAGAAGCACCCATGCCAAAGCCTGCAACTAAAATTAAATCTAAAAATATATTCGCTATACAAGCAAACAAAACAGTTAAAAGTGGTGTTTTAGAATCTCCTATTCCCCTAAAAATACTTCCTAAAAGATTATATACAACTATAAATATTGTTCCAATTCCTGAAACAAACAAATAATTTTTTGTGTACTCAAATGATTCGCTTGGTGTTTGCATAATCACTGCAATAGGACTTGTTAATAATACGACTAAAATGCTTAACACTACCGATAAAATTGCGAAAAGAAAAATACTAGCTCCAAGAATTTTGCTGGATTTTTCGTCTTCACCCGCTCCTATATATCGCCCTAAAAGCACTGTTGTTCCAAGAGAAAGTCCAACGCAAAAAGATGTTATAACTTGTATGACCTGACTACCTATACTGACTCCTGACACATTAGCTACATCAGAAAATTGTCCAACAATAAGCAAATCAACAGTTCCATAAGTTATCTGCAATAATATAGAAAGCAAAATAGGCACAGTGAATTTTATCAAAGTCCAAAATGGACTTCCGTCTGTTAAATTTTTGTTTTTATTCATAATCTTCTCTCTTTCAACGTCAGTTAAAATTTTATATTTGATGCAGGGCAAAAACACCAATACTAGCTGACACAGAGCACTAAACTCTGTTTATTAATTAAAATACCCCCAAAAAGCCTAGAGTTCTAACCGAATATTAATCATTGACTGTTTCTATAGCAACTTGATTATTATTAGGTTTATAAATAAGTGAGCAGAAATTTTGTCAGAAGTTTTAAAAACCACAGCTAATACTTTCGTATTAGCGAGGATTTTTAGAGCTTTTGGCAGGATTTATGCCACTTAGTTAAGGACTAATAA
>JAWXUN010000120.1:0-5617 GCA_044426425.1 Clostridia bacterium
TCGTTTTTGCTTATTCTTTTAGGTGAAATATCATGCCATATATTACTCATATTTAATACCTCATATCTTAATCTATTGTAATCCTCAAAAAAAACTATTATGCACAAGTTTTGTGAGAGATTACTATGTTTTTATTATACCACAAAAAAATTCAAATTTCAAGGGAGATGTTTGTTTTGGTAACAAGAATTGACGATTTAAAGCACAAAGAAGTTATAAGTATCTCAGAGGGCTCAAGGGTCGGCTTTGTCGGCGATGTTGAGTTTGACTGTGGCACGGCAAAACTAACATCAATTATTGTTTTTGGCAGACAAAAATTCTTTGGTTTTTTGGGTAGGGAAGACGACTATGTCATTCCGTGGAGCAAAATTTCTGTAATTGGCGAGGACACTGTTTTGGTGAATTTTGAAGTTCCTCAGCGTAGACATTCAAAACAAAATATACTCTCGTCTTTTTTTGAAATTAAATAGGCATACCCAAAATCATTTCAGTTACAAAAACACCAAGGCAAGCGAAAACAGCAACCAAAACAAGGTTGTTGCTTTTTGTTGCGACTAAAACAGCGACAACAAAACCTACAACAGCACTGATTGGGTCACGAGTTGCAGAAAAAATTGACGGAATTGTCATTGCGGTTAGGCAGACATAAGGAACATAAAACAAAAAAGATTTGACAAATTTGTTTTTAATTTTCTTTTGAAACAGCGTTAGTGGCAACATTCTAACAAGATAAGTGATAAGTGCCATAACAGCTATGTATACATAAATCATTCGTCTTTCTCCTTTTCTTCAATCGGAAAAAGCCAAGCACAAAGAGCAGACACCACAATGGTGCATATAATAATAGAAAAACTGCTGAGCACTGGGAAAAAGAAGAGCACAGAGCTAAAAATTGCCGAGAACGCAACAGCAAAACGCACAGAACGGAGTTTTGTGGTAGCTGGAACAACAATTGCGATAAACATGGCATACAAGGCAAGTCCGAGTGCACTAGAAACACTGTTTGGCAAAATTTCTCCAGCAATTGCTCCGCAAAGTGTGCCAGAAGACCAACCAATCCACGGCAAAGTTGCAAGCCCAAGCATATATCTGAGTCCAACATAATTAGCTTGACCCATAGCAACGGCAAAAATTTCGTCCGTGTTAAAAAAAGCGATAATCAGCCTTTTGAAAGTGCCTGTGTTTGGTGCAAGTTTTTGTGAGAGGGACAAGCTCATCAGAGCATATCTAAGATTGATGACAACTTGAGTTAGAGCCATTGCAAGAATACCAGACATTGCAAAAATGCTGTTTAGCCCTGCGAACTGCCCAGCACTCGTCAGGTTAGTCATGCTGATTAGGGTTGTAGTAAAAACATCAAGTCCGCCTTTTGTGGCTAAAATACCAAAGCTAAAACTCACAGAAAAATACCCGAGACCAATTGAAAGTCCGTCTCGGATACCTTTAGAATAACTATTTAAAATCATAAAACCTCGATTTGATTGAGAATTGTAGGGAATTTAGTGAAAACCAGATAAAGTTCTAATAACATCGTAGGGTATGCATCGTATGCATACCGAGTGGGAGAATAAATTTTGATATAAAATAAAAGTTGTTTTGGGGGATTTGTTCCTCGTTAGAACATAAATTTACATTAAAGTTAATGTCATTACTGAGGGACGCATACGATGCGTCCCCTACGGATAAATTCCAAATTCCTTAAGTTCCTTACAATATTTTAATCCAAATTAACTTGTTTAACGTCTTTTAGATAATCGTCGTAACTGCAATATCTGTCGATAATTCCGCCCTCTGGCAAAATCTCTATAATTCTGTTTGCTGTTGTGTTAATAAATTCGTGGTCGTGGCAAGAGAAAAGAACAATGCCTTTAAAATCTACCAAACCGTTGTTAACAGCAGTGATTGACTCTAGGTCTAGGTGGTTTGTTGGTTGGTCAAGCAAAAGAATATTGCTTCCATACATCATCATTCTCGAAAGCATACAACGAACTTTTTCTCCACCAGAAAGAACCTTAACAGCTTTGTATACATCTTCGCCAGAGAAAAGCATTTTGCCAAGAAAACCTCTTAAATATGTTTCTGTTGTGTCTTTAGAATATTGCTCTAACCATTTGATAATGCTGTCGTTGCACTCGTGGAAAAACTCTGTATTATCTTTTGGAAAATACGAGCGACTTGTAGAAACACCCCATTTAAAAGTACCACTGTCAGGTTCTGTATGTTCTGTTAAAATCTCGAAAAGAGCAGAAATTGCAAATTCGTTATTTGCTAAAAATGCAACTTTGTCGCCTTTATTAAGGATAAAAGAAACATCTTTGATAACCTCTACACCGTCAATTGATTTGTTTAAATCCGTAACAGTTAGAATGTCTTTGCCAAGGTCTCTGTCCATTTGAAAACCAACATAAGGATAACGTCTAGAAGATGCAGGCAACTCGTCAACAGTCATTTTATCAATCAATTTTTTTCTGGAAGTAGCTTGTCTTGATTTAGATTTGTTAGCAGAAAATCGTTGAATAAAGTTTTGTAGGTCTTTGATTTTATCTTCTGCTTTTTTGTTTTGTTCTTTTAAAAGTTTTTGGATAAGTTGGCTTGACTCATACCAAAAATCGTAGTTACCAACATACATTTTAACTTTTCTAAAGTCGATGTCAACAATATGTGTACACACGTTGTTAAGAAAATATCTGTCATGCGAAACAACAATAACTGTGCCGACATAGTCTAGCAAAAAGTTTTCTAGCCAAACAACAGATTTTGCATCAAGTCCGTTGGTAGGTTCGTCCAAAAGAATAATCTCTGGGTCGCCAAACAAGGCTCTCGCAAGCAAAACTTTAACCTTTTCTGCTTCTGTGAGTGAACTCATAAGACTATAAAGAATATCAGAACTTAGCCCCAAGCCTTGCAAAAGTTTGCTTGCGTCTGTGTCTGCATCCCAACCATCAAGTTCAGAAAATTCTGCCTCTAGTTCAGCAGCGAGTAGTCCGTCTTCTTCAGAAAAATCTTCTTTCTCATAGATAGCGTCTTTCTCTTTCATAATTCTGAAAAGTTTGTCGTTACCACCAACAATAGTGTCAAAAACAGAAAATTCTTCATAAGCAAAGTGATCTTGTTTTAGAACAGACATTCTCATTTTTTCGTCAATGTTAATATCGCCCTTGCTTGTGTCTAGTTCGCCAGAAAGTAATCTTAAAAAAGTAGATTTACCCGCACCATTCGCACCGATATTCCGTAGCAGTTTCCTGGGTTAAAAATCAAATTAACATCAGAAAACAGGTTGTCACCATTAAAATTAAGTGAAACATTTGAAACTGTAATCATTATATATATTTACTCCTATCAAGCATTTATTTGCATATATCTATATTTTACCATAAAGGTATGAAAAATAAAAGAAAAAAATATAAAAATAAAAAATTTATCCTCACTGCCCATAAAATAGATAGTTTTTTAAGCGAATTTAGTTTATTTTAACCGACAGCTAAGCCTGTAAACAGTGAATAAAAAAAGATATATCAGACACAAGTGATGTGTTTGTTATACCTTTTTTCTGTTAAATATTATTCTGTTGGAATATCCCATATAGCAATCACAGAGCCAGCGTCGTCATAATAGCGGAACTGCAAACCCTCCATTTGTGGGCATTCTAATTGCATAGCGTTAAAAGTATCAACGGTGAATGATGCCTCTAAACTTATGATTACTTGCTCGCCAAGAGCCTCAAGGTCTGTGCCTGTTTCAATGTTATGCACGATGTAAGTGAAAATCAAAACAGAACCCTCGGCACTTGCTTTGATAGTTACGTCATCTGTTGAGCTGGTTTCAAAATCTGCGTTTACAAGTTCAGCATACTCCAAAATCTCTTCGTTAGCTTCGGTTTCTTCTGATGTTGGCAAATTCCATTTTGTGATAAATGTGCCACTATCGGTGAAATAACGATACTGAACCCCCTCAAGCACTGTGCACTCCAATTTCATAGCGTCGTAAACACTTACTGTTCCATTAAGCTCGAGATTTGCAATAATTTCTTCCGCCATTAACTCAAGGTCAGAGTTTTCGTCGATATCTAAAAGGAAATATGTATATACCAAAACATTTCCCTCAGCTGTAACTTCTAATCTTAGGTCATCGGATAACAAAGAAGAAGAATTCATCATCTCGCTTACAATAGATGCGTAGACCTCAACATTGGTGCTATAATCTAAAGACTCACTCTCGGAACTAAGCTCATCACTTTCCTCTTGAGAATAAGTGCTAGATGTGCTCTCTTCTTCGCTAGATGAGCTTGAAAATAAATCGTCTATTTCTGGCACATTAATAGACTCGCAAGCGGTAAGTATTGTTGTTAACAAAAATACTGTGAATATGCTAGTAATTATCTTTTTCATTTTAATATACTCCTCATTGTTTGTGAAATTGCTTATAATAATATTTTAGTACAATTTTCAAGCAAAGTCAAGCTTTTAAAAAAATATTGTAAATTAGAATTATTTTTTTAAAACGACATTTTCTTCGCCAAGTATTTTTTTTAGTTCTCGTATCAAAACAGGGTTTGGGTCTAGTTTGTATTTTGATGGGGCTTTCATAAGTTTTTTTGTTTTATCAAAATACACAAAAAGTTCTGTGTAGCCTTCAAAAACTTCGATATACTTAAGTGCTTTTTCGTATTTTTTATCGTCAAAAATTTTTATATATAGTCCCTTGTTTTTCGACTTTACTTGTGCTTTGCCGATGTTTTCTTCTGTTGCTTCAATCAGATAATCGCAGATTATTTTTGGCTCTTTTTCTTCGGTAAAACTGATTTTGCCATGAATTTTTACTTCTTTTCCTGTTGCAATTAGGTTTGAATATCTTTCGTATACAGTAGGGAACACAAGAATTTCGATTGACGCATACATATCCTCCACAGTGGCAAAAGCCATGTTTGCTCCGTTTCGGCTTTGTTTCTTTTTAACAGAACTGACAATTGCGATTAAATCGACAAACTGCTCGTCTTGATATTCGTGTATATCGCCAGCAGAAGAGTCGATAATTTTGTCAATTCTAGCAATTTTTCCGCTGTCATAATATGCCTTGAATGCACTCATTGGATGACCAGAAAGATACATTCCTGTAACCTCTTTTTCCATGCTCAGCTTTTGCTTGTCGCTATAATCTTCTGCTTTTGTGATGTGGCTTTTTTCTTCTTCTTCAACAAGGTTAAAAAAGCCGATTTGCCCCTCTATATTATTCCTTTTTTCGCTGTCTAAGGAATCGATTACGCTTGGCATATTCAAAAACATTTCTCTTCTGTTGTTGCCCAAGTCATCCAGAGCACCAGATTTTATCAGACTTTCAACAGCACGTTTGTTCATATCTTTGCCTTGCATACGTCTGCAAAAACTCTCAAAATTCTTAAAGTCACCATTCATTTTTCTCTCTGTAATCATTTTGTCGATAACAGCCGAGCCTAAGTTTTTGATAGCTAAAAGTCCATATCGAATGTTGTCATCAGCCACGGTGAAACTCTTTTCGCTAGAGTTAACGTGTGGTGGCAAAACTTTTATCCCAAGCCTAGCACACTCCTCTGTGTAGTAGACTAATTTGGTGGCATTGCCAAAACACTTGTCAAAAGTGC
>JAWXUN010000121.1:0-5615 GCA_044426425.1 Clostridia bacterium
TGTTACATTTTCTTTTGCCTCAATCGCTTGGTGCAAGCCCTCGTTATAACGTCTACCATTCATAAGACGACCTGTGAACTCGTCAACAATTATAACTTGTCCGTCTTTCACAACATAGTTAATATCACGTTTCATAGTACCATAAGCTTTGATTGCTTGGTTGATATGATGAGAAATTGTGATATTTTCTGGGTCTGTTAGGTTGTCAAGACTAAAAAATTGTTCAGCTTTTGCGATACCTTTTTTGGTGAGGTTAGCTGTTTTTGATTTTTCGTTTACAACATAATCATAGTCAGCATAAACTACATCGTGGTCCTCTTTATCGTCAGTTTCTGCAACAGAAATTTGTCTTAGTGAACGCGCAAAAGCGTTTGCCCTTGTATATAATTCAGAAGATTTTTCGCCTTGACCAGAGATAATAAGCGGAGTTCTCGCCTCGTCAATAAGGATTGAGTCAATCTCGTCAACAATTGCAAAATTATGCCCTCTTTGCACTTTGTTTTTCTTGTAGGTAACCATGTTATCACGAAGAAAATCAAAACCAAGCTCGTTATTTGTGGCATAAGTTATGTCGCAAGCATAGGCTTTTCTTCTCTCGTCTTTGTTTAGTCTGTTGCAAATTGTGCCAACAGACAAGCCGAGATATCTGTATATTTTTCCATTTAGTTCTGCCGCATAGCTCGCAAGATATTCGTTGACTGTTACAACGTGAACACCTTTTCCGCTAAGAGCATTTAGGTATGCAGGCAATGTTGAAGTAAGCGTTTTACCCTCACCTGTTTTCATCTCTGAGATACGTCCTTGATGAAGAACCACACCACCCTGAAGCTGAACTCTGTATGGTCTTTCGCCGAGAACTCTCCAAGCCGCCTCAGAACAAACAGCAAAAGCATCTGGCATAATATCGTCAAGAGTTTCGCCATTTGCTAGTCTTTGTTTTAGAGCAGGGGTTTGAGCTTTTAACTCGTCCTCGCTCATTTTTTCGTATTTAGGACGCAAGTCCACAATTTTATTTATCAAAGGTTCAATTCTTTTTAATTCTTTTTTGCTATAATTTCCAAAAATAGCTGATAATAAGCCCATATTTTTTGTAACCTTTCAAGTTTTAAGTAATTAATAAAGTTATTTTATTTAATCACCCAATATTATACCATAAAAAATGTGAAATTTCAATGCATTATATGTTAATTTTTTTGAGTTTAATACTAAAAAATTTTCCCAAACAAATCCTTTGTGTTTTGGTATGATGCATTTAGAACTTCTGTGGTGCTGATGTTTTTGAGCTGTGCAATTTGGCTTGCGGTATAGGCGATTAGCGAAGAGTCGTTTCTTTTTCCTCTAAAAGGAACAGGAGAAAGATATGGTGCGTCTGTTTCTAATAGTAGTTTTTCCATTGGAATAGCCGACACAACTTCTTTTACATGGCGAGAATTTTTGAAAGTGACAACTCCGCCAATTCCAAGATAATAGCCCATTTTCACCGTTTCAATCGCCATTTCTTTTGAGCCAGAAAAACAGTGAACTACACCTTTTGCCTTGTATTTTCTTAGTATATCCATTGTGTCTTGGTGTGCATCTCTGTCGTGAACAACAATTGGCAAATCAAGCTTTTTTGCTAGTTCAATTTGCTCGACAAAAACTTTTTTCTGTGTTTCTTTTGGGCACATATCCTCGTAAAAATAATCTAGTCCGATTTCGCCAACAGCGACAATTTTTTTGTGTGCACAAGCTTTTTCAATTAGCTCCAGATAGTTTGCAGGCAAATTATCGGCACATTCTGGGTGAATACCCGCTGTTCCAAAAATATAAGAATACTTTTCGCACATATCAATCGTCATTGCGATTGTGTCTATTGTTGTTGCACAATTTATGATGCCAATTACATCTTTTTGTGGAAGAAGAGAGCCCAAAAGGCTCTCTCTGTCTTCGTCAAATTGTTTATCGTCATAGTGAGCGTGTGAGTCAAAAATCATCCTAGTCTAGCTCCTACTGGGTGCTCGTCTGCGAACATAATTTTTATTTCGTCTTTAACAGTTGCAGAAGAAATAATCATTCCGTTGCTTTCAATTCCCATCATTTTTCTTGGTTTTAGGTTTGCAACAAAGAGGATATTGTGTCCGACTAAGTCCTCTGGTTTGTAGAACTCGGCAATTCCCGAAAGAATTGTTCTTGTTGCTCCACCTTGGTCGATTAAGAATTTGAGAAGTTTTTTTGATTTTTTAACAGGCTCACATTCCAAAACTTTTCCAACTCTGATGTCAACTTTTGCAAAATCGTCAAACTCAATAGCAGGAGCGATTTCCTCAAATGTTTCTTCTTCTTTTGGAGCATATTTTGCCATGCAATTTGCTATTTTTTCTTCCATTTCTTTTGAGTCAATTCTAGCAAACAAAATCTCTGGCTTGTCTGTGACTTTTGTGCCACTTGTGTATAGACCAAATTTTGTGCAGTCGTTTATATCTCTCGCTGTTGTGTTAAGTTGAGCGAAAATTTTCTTTGTAGTTGTTGGCAAGAAAGAACTTAAAAGAGTAGTTCCGATGGAAATTCCCTCGACTAAATTATAAAGAACATTTTGTAGTTTTTCGCTGTCCTCTTCATTTTTAGCAAGTGCCCAAGGCATTGTTTCGTCTATATATTTGTTGCATCTTTTAAAGATAGCAAAAATTTCTGTTAGTGCATCAGCAACACGGAATGAATCCATTTTTGCTTCAATTTTTTCTTTTGCAGATGTACAAACTGCGATTAAATCAGCGTCAAATTCTGTTGCCACACCTGAATTTGTAACAACACCGTCAAAATATTTGTTGCACATAGAGATAGTTCTGTTAACAAGGTTTCCGAGTGTGTTGGCAAGGTCAGAATTTGTTCTCTCTGTCATCAAATCCCAAGTGATTGTGCCGTCGTTGTCAAAAGGCATTTCGTGCAAAACAAAATATCTTGTTGCATCAACACCAAAAAGCTCGCACAAATCATCTGCGTATATAACATTTCCTTTTGATTTACTCATTTTTCCGCCGTCTTGAAGTAGCCAAGGATGACCAAAAATGTGTTTTGGCATTGGCAAGTCTAAAGCCATTAAGAAAATCGGCCAATAAAGTGTGTGGAAACGAATAATATCTTTTCCGATTAGGTGTAAATCAGCAGGCCAGAATTGATTGAATTGTTCGCTGTGGTTTCCGTCGCAGTCAAATCCAATACCTGTGATGTAGTTTGTTAGAGCGTCTAGCCAAACATAAGTAACGTGTTTTGGGTCAAAACTAACAGGAACACCCCATGTGAAAGTTGTTCTTGAAACACAAAGGTCTTGAAGTCCTGGTAACAAAAAGTTATTCATCATCTCGTTTTTACGAGAAACTGGTTGGATAAAGTCAGGGTGTGAATTGATATATTCAATTAATTTGTCAGCGTATTTTCTCATGTTAAAGAAATATGCCTCTTCTTGTGCAGGTTTAACTTCACGTCCGCAGTCTGGGCATTTGCCGTCAACTAATTGACTTTCTGTAAAAAACGACTCACAAGGTGTGCAATACAAACCCTCGTAATGCCCTTTATAGATGTCACCTTTGTCATAGAGTTTTTTAAATATTTTTTGAACTTGCTCTTCGTGGTAAGAGTCAGTTGTTCTGATAAATTTGTCATAAGAAGTGTCAACTGTGTCCCAAATACCTTTGATAATACCAGCAACTTCGTCAACGTGTTCTTTTGGACTTACGCCTTTTTCTTTTGCTTTTTCTTCATTTTTTTGTCCGTGCTCGTCTGTTCCTGTTTGATAAAAAACATTAAAGCCTTGTTGTCTTTTAAATCTAGCGATACTATCAGCCAAGATAACTTCGTAAGTATTTCCGATGTGTGGCTTGCCACTTGTGTAGGCAATAGCCGTTGTAATATAATAATTATTCATTATAATCTCCCTTTACATAAATATCATTGTCAAAACCGAAGCAATCATAACAAGTGCCAATGCACTAGCCACAATTCTTATGAAAAGTTTTCTTTGTTTTTCACTCATAAAATCATCAACCTTTTTACATTAAATTAGAATAAGTATAGCACTATTTTTTTGATATGTAAATGAAATTTATAAAATTTCTTTAATATCTTTTAGCAATAATTCGACATTTTCGTCTTTTGTTGCCCAGCTTGTGCAAATTCTCGTAACGCTATGTGTTTCGTCGTATCTCTCCCAGTGCTCAAGCTTGTATTTTTCAGAGATTTTTTCGGCTACTTTGTCACTAAATATAGGGAAAATTTGATTGCTTTCAACTTCACAAACAAATTCAACTCCCACTTTTTCAAGCTCGTTTGCTATATAAATAGCTTGGTCAACCGCCTTTTTTGCTATCTCAAAATATAGATTATCGGTGAATAATGGAACAAACTGAACTCCTAAAAGTCTGCCCTTTGCGAGCATTCCACCACGTTGTTTAATTATATATCTAAAGTCAGATTTTAGACTTTCTTTTGTCAAAATAAGTGCCTCGCCAAACATTGCTCCAACCTTTGTTCCGCCAATATAAAAGGCATCGCAAAGCTCGCAAAGGTCTTTCAGCGATATGTCCGATTTTGGACTTTGCATAGCATAGCCAAGCCTTGCACCGTCTAGGTACAAAATCAAATCATTTTTACGGCAAACATCACTGATTGACTTAAGTTCTGCCTTTGTGTAAACACTTCCATTTTCTGTTGAGTTTGAAATATAAACCATTTTTGGCTGAACAATATGCTCAAAAGAAGTATCGTTTATATGATTTTTGTAGCAAATTTCAATTTGTTCTGCACAGATTTTTCCGTCACTGCCACTTTCTAGTGCAATAACTTTGTGCCCTGTTGCCTCAATCGCACCTGTTTCGTGTGCGTTGATATGCCCAGTTTTTGCACAGATAACACCTTGGTGTGGTCTTAGTGCAGATGCTATAAAAGTTAGGTTGCATTGTGTTCCGCCAACCAAAAAATGAACGTCTATATCATCTTTTTCGCAAGCGTTTTTGATAAGCTCTTTAGCCTTTTGGCAATACTCGTCATTGCCGTATCCAATACTTTGTTCCATGTTGCTTTTTGCCAAAAGTTCTATAATTTTTGGGTGTGCACCCTCTGTGTAATCACAGTTAAAATATATCATTTTTGCTCCTCCAAATTTTCGATAAATTTTTCTAAATCGTCAAAATCACCTTGTGGAAAATCAGTGCAATCCACATTGGTTTTGTTCTCAATATACTCTGGCATCAAAAAGACTTTACAGCCAAGTTTTTCGGCACACATATCCTCTATCGGATTGTTGCCAACCATCAAACACTCCTCTGCTTTTAGGCCACAAACATCAAAAATATTCTCGTAATATTTTGGGTTCGGCTTTGTGTATGAGCTGTTCTCCATTGTTGTGATATACTCAAAATCTTCTGTGCTAAGTCCGAGCCACTCAAGCCTTGTTTTGCTTGCATTAATGGGAAAAAATGGGTTTGTCGCTAAGATTAAGCGATAATTTTTTTCTTTTAATCTGTCAAAAAAACTCCTCAAACTAAAGCCCTGTGGCACGAGTTCTCTGACATTATCAAATTCATTTAAATAGAAATCATCAAAAGCTGGAATGTCTTTTTTGACATCTTTGCCAGACACTT
>JAWXUN010000122.1:0-5611 GCA_044426425.1 Clostridia bacterium
AATTTCTCTGCTTATCAAACTTTCGCCTTGGTATACAATTGATACTGTCTGTTTTGAACAGACAATTCCTGTGTCCCAAATTAAATTCTTTTCACATGATAAATCTTTTTCATTGTTACTTGCAATAATTCTGTACGACTTTTGAATTATATTATATTCGTCACAACAAGCTTTGATATTATAGCTTATTACAGGATTTTCCGAGTCTATCCCTATTGGATTAATCTCGTGCTCACATTTAACATTAATAATTTTTGACATAATATCCTCCTCTTAATACATAATTTCTATAAATTCTTTAACGGCTTTTCAAAACTTTTCTTTTATGTTAATAATAAAATAAAATCAAATAATTGTCAATCACTTATTTGAAAAAAACATAACAAAAGCACGTATATTTAAATTACATACGTGCTTTTTTGTTTTTTATTTAACTAAAAAATCTTCTCTTTGTGGCGTGAAAATATCAAGCAAAACTGTGTCTTCTAGCACTTTGCAACCGTGCAATGAGTGTATAGGCATAAAGACAGAGTCGCCTGCACCGATAATTTGTTTATCTCCGTTTACATCAAACTCAAGCTTTCCGCTTATGCAATACGAAACTTGCTCGTGAATATGCTCGTGCAAAGCTCCAATTGCTCCTTTTTTAAAGTGCACCTCAACAATCATCATGTCGCCACCTCGTGCAACAATTTTGCGTGAAATACCTTCGCTTACATTTTCTAGTTCAATTTCTTCGTTAATAAAATAATATTCTTTGTTCATCAAATTTCTCCTTCTGTAATTTCCCAAGACACGTTAAATTTTGTGCCCTTTGTTTTTTCTCTTAAAATTATTGCTGTTCTATAAGCCGACACTGGGTTGTCGTAAGTTTTTGTAATAAAAACTTCTTTATTTTTTATATCAAATTTGCTTGTTAAATATGTTTTGTCTAATTTCCATTTTAGCTCTAAAACATCTGCATCTACAATTATTTTTTTAACTGCACTCAAATGTTCGTATCCATTTTTTGTGTATCCAATTTCTGTATCTTGACAATTTAATTGCGACAACAATTCTGCCTCGCTGTGAAAAATCCAATCGTAATTGTGCACCTCGTTTGAATTAACAGAGAACTCATCTATAAAACCAGTTTGAGAAATAGAAACATTTCTTGAATAATCTATGCCTGTATAGACATTTTCTACCAATGCGTAGCAACTGCTCTTTTTATAATCAAGAACTTTTCCGCCATCCATAGAAACATGGTTTTCGCCATCTGCAATAACTGTGTTGTGTGAAAGTGATTGTCTGTGCCACTCGTTGCAAAGTTTTGAGGCATAGCCTGTGTTTGATAAATCTCTTGACAACGATTGACCTTTTATCATAACTTCGATATTCATTTTGTCTGGATGAGCATGGGAAGGTCCTCTGTGTCCGTACTTCATAAACAAATTGATGTTATCGTTTTTGAGCATAGCAAAATAAGAATTTTCAAAGCATTTAGAAGTTCTTAGTCTGTCTTTTCTGTCCATGATGTTGATGTCTGGCAAGCATACAAGACGCTCAAAACTTATGTCATTATAATAGTATGGTTTTGAAAGCGGAAATTCTACCCTTTTTCTTTGGTTTGCCAAAATATGTTTATATATATTTCCGACTTCGCTATCAACTCCAAAAACTTTTGTTGCAAGGCAGTATATATACTCATAAGATTTTAGTGTAACATTTGGCCAACCGTCATTTGGGTTTGGCAAAATATCGTTGTCAAAAGAATAGTTATAGGCTTCTATCAACATTTCTTCTACAATATTTTTTGATAAAAATTCTTGTCCGTATATTTCGCTGAATGCCATTAAATCTACAACGCCCTCGAGCAAGAAAAAGTTGTAATGAATTGAACCTTCGTACCAAAATTTATCTTTTGTAACTCCTTGTTTTAGCTGTTCGTTTATTCCAAATTCGCCTTTAAAAACTAAATCAATCAGTTCTTGATTTTTTGTGAAAAGTCCGATTACACCAACCGCAGAATTTAGCTAACAAGGTATGTTGTGTATTCTGATAAGCTGTGGGGTTAAAATCTCTGTTATTGGAATAAATAATTTTTCGTTCAAACCTTTAACAAAATCTTTGTCTAAATCATCTTGCAAAATCTCTAGCGAGATGATTATTCTTATTGCGACAATTGCCTCATTAAGCCCTTGTGGCATAAGTCTTGCACCGCCACCGATGTCGTAGTTAACATCTTCTATAATCTGGTCTTTTGCATGGAGAGCAAACTTTGTATAATTATCTGCATAGAAAGACAAAATCTTTTTGTATTCATCTATGTACTTTTGGTTTTTGTCAATTTTGTATAAAACTGCCAATTTCATCAATGTTAAAATCGCTTGATTTCTGTAAAAATATATCCATACATTATCAAAAGTTTTGTTTTTATATACTGTGTGACACAGCTGACATTCGTGCTCCTGTGGTTTGTTTAGGTCAAATATCAGTCTTTCGCCATCTTCTGGGCAAAAGTAATTGTGCCCCCACTCGCTAAGATAATCAGGACTATCGTGAAACTCTGCACAGAATTTTTTTGTTTCATCTCTCATTACATCTAGCATTTTTAAATAAGAAACATTATTTTTTAAGACATTTTCTTTTACTTCAAAAATTTTCATTCTAACTCCTTTATTATTTTCTTTTGCCTTATTAAATATAACGACAAAGAAAAAACTGCACTTAATATATTACTAACTAGCATCGCATACCAAATTGCACATTCGCCCAAGTTCCAAAATGGCTGGCAAAATATTATGATTACTGGAACTCTGAAAACGTAAATTCTTAGCAAGCTTATAAGAAGGTTAAATTTTGTTTTGCCTGTGCCCTGAAACACACCAAGAATACATTCTGTTATTCCCCAAGGTATGATAGACGCTGTGTATATGCTCATCGCTGTTACCATGTGCATATATGTTTCTTCGCTTGTATCAACAAAAAGGCTCGCAATATAATACCTGAGTGGATACAAAAAAGAAATAAAAGCTACTGATAATATTATAGCATAAATCAGCGTTTTTTTAACAGCTTTTTTTGCTCTTTCTATATTATTTGCACCAATATTTTGTGCAACAATAACGGCAAGACCTGTGCCCAAGGCTGTTACTGCCTTGAAAAAAACCGTGTTAACCTTGTTCGTGAGTCCATAGGCAGCTAAAACGGCTTCTCCATATTCCAAAACATATTTATTTGCTATAACAAATCCATAAGACGTCAATGATTTTTCAAACACCAAAGGCAGAGCTGTTATTATCAAAATCTTTGACAAAGAAAAATCAAGCCTATATTCTTCTTTTTTTAGAAGTCTGGTGTTTTTCTTTGACAACATCAAAAATATACAAACACTCGCACAGATACCTTGTGCAAAAACTGTTGCAAAGCCAATTCCTGTTATCCCAAAGTCTTGCCAAATAGTAAACAAATAACAAAATATTATTTTCAAAGATATAGAAATGGCGTTTATAATAACAGCTGTTTTTGTGTTGCCCTGTGCACGTTCAATAGCCAAATACAAAACTATAATAAATGTGAAAACAATTCCCCACGATGTTAGTTTTAAGTATACGCTTGAGTCTTGCAACAAATCTTCTGTAACACCCGCAGAAACTAAGATTTGTTCTGAAAAAATATAAGACGAAAAACTCACCAAAAATCCTATTGCAACGCCAATAATAAAAACATTGGCGATCATCTTCTTTGCTTTTTTTTCGTCCTTTGCACCAATAAACCTTGCAATTAAACTACAACCAGCAATTGAAATTCCGAGTCCAACTGCGTTTAGCGTGTCTTGAATTGGCCCTACAAAAGCAACGCTTGCCACTGCGGATATACCGACATTTGCAACAAACATACTGTCTATAATACCATACATTCCCTCTATCATATTTGTGAGAATGATTGGAAAAGCTATTATCCATATTATTTGATCGAGTTTGCCATTTAAAATACTTGATTTGTTTTTCATTTTAATTTCTCGACTCTCATAGCAAAAAAATCACCGAATTAAACGGTGATTTTTTTTACTTTAAATTTTATAGTAAATCTTGACCACCATTAATTTGCATAACTTCTCCAGTGATAAAAGAAGCTTTTTCGCTTACTAGGAAACCGATTACTGTTGCTACTTCTTCTGGTTGACCTAGACGTTTTAGCAAGATATTGTTTTTCCAAGAGTCGAACACTGCTGGGTTTGTTGCTTTGATGTTAGCATGGAAATCTGTGTCGATTGTACCAGGGCTAACTGCATTAACACGGATACCATATTCTGCCAAATCTTTTGCAAGTGCACGAGTTAGCAAAACAATTCCGCCTTTTGAAACACCATAGATGCCAGCACCAGGACCGCCAGCATTCCAAGCTGCATTTGATGCAAAGTTGATGATTGAAGCGTTGTCTGATTTTTTGAGGAAAGGAATAGCTGCTCTTGAAACAAAGAAAGCACTGTCTAGGTTTAATGCCATAACACGGCGATAGAAAGATGTTTCCATTTCTTCAAATCTTGAACGACCACCTAGGCCACCAGCATTGTTAACAACAACATCTATATGTCCATATTTTTCGCCAATAGCTGTAACATTTGCTGTAACTGCTTCTTCGTCCATAACATCAAATTTTACAAATTCTGCTGTTATATTAAGGTCTGATAATTCTTTTAGAGCTACTTCTGCTTGTGCTTCGTCAATACCGTTTATGATAACTGTGTAGCCCATGTTGCCTAATTCGATTGCTGTTTTTTTGCCCATGCCTGCTGTTGCACCTGTAATTAATGCTATTTTACTCATAATAAATTCTCCTATATATTTTCTATTTTTATTTCTATATCTCTATCGCTTGATATTCCGTAGCGATTAAAAGCTTCTTTTGCTATAATTGTATATTTCTTTTTTCCATATACAACAATTTTATGTGGCTGATATTCTATCTTTGTGCCTTTTTGTGCATATACCTCGAACACAAGAGAACTTTTGCATTTTTCTTTTGTTTCGCTCTTAAGCGTTTTTATCAAAGTTGTGCATTTTTTGTCTGGTTCTTGTGTTGTCATAACAGCACTTATATTTTGCTCGTATTGCTTTTTCTCAAGCAATTCTTCGCTATAAACTGAATAAATCAATTCTTCTTTATTCAAATTATATTGATACTCGTTATCGGATATTTTCTCTGCAAGTTCGCAAGTATTGTTTATCACAGAATATTTATGTTCATTCTCGCTAGAAAAACGATTTACGAAAACCATAAAGCTCAAATCGTCTGTGAAAAAACTTCTGCTAACTTCTTTCATCAAAAATTTTTCTGGATAAATTTTTGTTGTTTCTGCCTGATATAGCACAGTGCTATCTTTTATTTCTATATTATAAACTTCTGCTGTATAGTTATTCACTATATCAGTATCGCTATTGTTTTTTAGTCGTTCTTTCGCTGAGTCAACATATACATCGCTGACATTTGTAACATCGCTATACTCTCCGTCAACCAGCAATACATTGTGATTATCCGCAAGAATATTTCTGTTATAGCCATCTTCACAAGTTAGATAATCTTTTCCCTCGGCATAAATATAAGACAAATTATCTGGATGTTGATG
>JAWXUN010000123.1:0-5602 GCA_044426425.1 Clostridia bacterium
ATGTATTAGGATTAATCACTAAAATTCGTTTCATTTTATAAAGTCGCAGAGTATCCACCAAGAATTTCTTTGCTAATTGAACGCTTCACTGGATTACCTGCACCCTCCTTGCCAACAAATTCATTATTTTCCATAATAACACTACCCTTTGAAATTGTCATTACAACGTCGCCAGTAGTTTCTATTCCTTCGTAAGGGCTATAATCTAAGTTGTTGTGTAGTTTTTCAAAATTGATAGTTTTTGTAACTCCCATATCAACAATTGCAAAATCAGCATCACTGCCAACAGCAATTTCACCTTTTTGTGGGTACATACCATAAATTTTTGCAATATTTGTAGAGGTAATGTCTGCAATTTTATTTAGTGTAACCCTGTTTTTTGATACACCTTCTGAAAGCAAAATTGACATTCTAGTTTCAATTCCAGCCATACCATTAACAACTTTTGTAAAATCTTGAATATAATTTCCGTCCTCGTCTTTTGATAAGAAACGATTTTTTTCTTCCATAGTATAAGCACCATCATCTGAACCTGTAATCATAATTGTCCCGTCTTTAATTCCGTCCCACAAATTTTCAGATTCATCTTTTGTTCTGAGTGGTGGTGAGCAAATCCACAAATTACCGTTGTCTTGATCAAGTTTATCTTTGTACAAAGTTAAATAATGAGGGCAAGTTTCAACATAAAGAGGATAATTTTCACTTTGAGCTTGTCTTGCTATTTCTAAAGCACTTTTTACTGTTGTGTGCACAGCCATAATAGCACAACCAGTAGATTTAGCAAAATAATATGCCCTTGAAAAAGCTTCTGTCTCACAAATAGGTGGTTTTGCCTCAACGAAATCTTTCCAAGTAACTTTACCATTAGAAATTTTTTCGTCCATATTAATTTCGGCAATCGCATTACTTTCACAGTGTAAAAGAGGAATTGCTCCAACTTCTGATGCTTTTCTAAAAGCTTTTATCAAAGTTTCGTCTTCGCACATTATTCCGTCTTTTCTATATGTCATAAACATTTTAAATGTTGGTATTCCCATGTTAACTAAAGTTTCAATTTCGCTAATTGCAAAGTCATCACCATCAACTAATTTACCATGAACCGAAAAATCAACTGCACTATTTGACATTTGCTCTAATTTTTCCTCTACAGCAGTTACCATTGATTTTCCTTTTTTGCTATTTGAAAAGTCAATCATCATTGTAACTCCGCCAAAAGCTCCTGCGACAGAAGTTTTATAAAAATCATTAGGACCTGAACAACCCATAAAAGGACACATACAGTGTATATGAGCGTCAATAACGCCTGGCATAATATATTTTCCACTAAGGTCGATAACTCTATTAGCCTCTTCTTTGATATCTCTAGCAATTTTGCTTATAATTCCGTCATTAACAGCGATATCAGCTGTTAATGTTTGTTGTGAAGTAACAACACTTCCATTTTTTAATATTAAATCATACATTTGAAAAACCTTCGCTTTCTATTTTGAGGAATAATGGCAGTCTAAGCATATAGACTGCCATCTAAGATTAATTTTATTCTATGTTAGTTGCTGTAAATAGTTCAGGACAAGCGTTGATTAGAGAAGTTGGGTCTGCATAGGTATCAAATTCTGGGACAAATTCGATATTGCCATTGTCATATTGGTTTTGAGCAATAACATCTGTTGCTTCTTTGAAATCATCTGACCATTCCATGTCATAAACATTTTTTAGCATAATAGCGTATACATCATCGCTTTCAAGACTTAATTCTTCTGCAATTATAGCAGCAGCATCTTCCATGTTTTCGTTAATATAATCAGTTGCTTGTGAATAAGCTACAAGTAAAGCCTCGCATTCAGCTGGGTATTCTGCAAGAAATTCATCAGTTACTTGGAAAGTTGTGTAGAAGTTTAACCAAGAAACGTCTTCATCGTAACCTTCAAAGTATGAATGAGTACCAGTGAAAATTAATGTACCGCCAAAATCTTCTTGAGCAGTAGTTACATAAGGTTCCCAACAAGCCATCATGTCAATTGAACCATTTTCTAAAGCTGCAAGTTGGTCTGCAGAAGTTAATGTTACAAATTCAATTGTATCAAAATCTACACCATAAGCTTCACAGCATTCTTGAATAGCAATATAAACACCAGAACCAGATGCCATTCCTATTGTTTTGCCTTCCATATCTGATGGAACAACTATGCCACTATCAGCACTAGCTACAACTGCTTGAGTAGCACCGATATTATTAACAGTTGCTAACATTGTAATTTCTACATCGCTCGCAGTTAATGGAGTTGTTGTGTAAGATGTTTCAAAAGAAACTTGTGCTTCACCACTAGCAATGTATGATGACATATCACCACCAGAAGTAATGTAAACATTTTCAATATTTAAGCCAAGGTCCTCATAGTAACCCATTTTTTCAGCAATAATTTGTTGTGCTGAAAGTTGAGGGTCAATAACACCATAGATTTTGATAACTTCGTCTGTTAGTGTTGTCTCTTCTTCGCTTTCTACGCTAGAGTCTTCACTTGACTCAACTGATGCAGTTGAACTTTCTTCCTCGGTCTCGGCAGAACATCCTGTTAGGCTTAAAGTAGCCAACATACTTGCAGCGATTAACAGTGCCCAAATTCTCTTTTTCATAATTTCTTTCCTTTCATTTTAAAACCACGTTTTGAATATATACTATTACATTACTGTATAATAGCCTTATTTTTCAATTGCACTCATTACTCCATTTTTCTTCCATTTGAATAATCTTTTTTCTACGCCAGCAATCACTGCGAACATTAGGCTGTACTCAATACCTATAAGAGCGGCAGCTAAAAACATATCTGAAAGTTTAAACCAGTTTCTGGCATTTTGAATCATATAACCTAAACCTGTTGAAGCTCCCATAAGTTCTGCTACAACTAAAGCTGAAAAAGTTAATCCTAAGCTTACTTTCATACCTGTAAAAATATTTGGTAAAGCAGATTTTAATATAACCTTTGTTAAAAGCTGAAAATCATTTGCACCCAAACTTTTTGCAGAACGGATAAGCACTGGGTTAGTGTTTTTTATTCCGTCTATCGTGTAAGTAAGAAGTGGTAAAAATGTTGCGTATGCTATCAAAACAATTTTTGATAGTTCACCAACACCAAACCATATAATAAACATTGGTAGAAAAGCAAAAACTGGAATTGGACCAACCATGTTTATAACTGGAGAAACAAGATTATCAAACCATCTTACTGAACTGATTAACACACCAAGTAAAATCGCAATAACCACACCAAGAGCAAATCCTAACAAAGTTCTGTATAAACTTGCCCAAATATGTTCCCACATACTTCCGTCAATCATATATTCTATAAAAGTTTCAACTACATCTATTGGAGATGGTAAAAATTTTACATTAAACCACTCATAAACTCCATTTAAAAGTGTGATAATTTCCCAAACTAAAAAAAATCCTAATAATGAAGATGTCCTTGCTATTTTAGTTTCAAGTTCAAGCATTTTCTTTTTGCTTTTCGGTGCTTTCTTTCTTGGAATTGCATTGGCTACTCTTTTACTTACTAAATTCATTTCCATTTTTAATTTACCTCATTCACTTATTATTTCGTCGCTTCGATCAGTAAGACCTTTCTCAAAAATATCCACATATTTTATAAATTCTTCGGATTTAGAATCTCTAGTACGTTCCAAATCAATTTTAACATCCATTTCAATCTGACCTTCTTTTAAAAGAATTACTCTATCAGCTAAAAAAACAGCCTCAGGAACACTATGAGTTATAAAGAAAATTGTTTTACGTGTTTTTTCCCAAATTTTTATAAGCTCAGTTCTCATGTTTTTTCTTGTTAACGCATCTAACGCACCAAGAGGTTCGTCCATTAAAAGTAAACTTGGGTCATTGGCTAACGCCCTTGCAATACCGACACGTTGTGCCATACCTCCTGATAAATCACTAGGATATTTGTCAGCATAACCTTGTAAACCAACAAGATTAATATATTCATCTGCAATATCTTTTGCATTTTTCACTTTTTTAATTTTTAAACCAAACTGAATATTTTGCGAAACTGTTTCCCACGGAAAAAGTGCGTGTTCCTGAAAAACAACTCCCACTTGAGCAGATGGACCATTAACTTTGTTACCTTTAACAAGAATTTCACCTTCATTAGGTTTTAGAAATCCTGCTAATAAATTTAACAGGGTAGACTTACCACAACCAGATTTGCCAAGAACACATACAAATTCATGCTCCATAATCTCCAAGTTAATATTTTTTATTACGTATTTTTTTTCATCGTTTAATTCACTTTCATCGAAAGATTTGCTCAAATTTCTAATTGATACAGCGTTCATTCTTGTTCTCCTTGCATAATTTTTCCTTATAAAAATAAAAAAAAGGGGCAGTTCGTCATTGAACCTGCTCCTTTGCGGGAATTTTGTTTAAATTGTTTTTTCGTTTTATCTTATACATATATTGTACGTTAATAAGCCTTTTCAGTCAATGTGCAACATTAACAACAAACCGTGTTTTCTATTGTGCATATTGACTTAATTTTATAAAATGAATATTTTTAAATCTTTTGGCAGAATTTATGCCACTTAGTTAAGGGCTAATAATATTCAAGTTGCTATATAGCGTTTTTAACTGCAAATTTTGCATAAAAATATGCTTAACTTTTATATTTTTCTAATAAAAATCTAGGTATATGGCAGTAGTCGTTAGGAAAATGCTCCAATCTATCTTGATGTTCATCTGCACTTCTCACATAATTTTTAAAAGGTAAAATTTCTACAACTATTTTATCTCTATCTTTTCTATCGTTAATATATTTTTGAGCTTCTTCTAAATGAATTGGATTTTTGCTATAAACACCTGTGCGATATTTTTTACCAACATCAATTCCTTGCTTATTAATGCTATACGGGTCTATGATTTCAAAGAAAAAATCCATAAGTTCATATATAGAGATTTCATTAGGATCAAAAATAGTCTTAACGCATTCAGCATAGCCATCATAATCGCTATAAATAGTATTTGTTGAGCCGTTTGCTCTGCCAGCTTCTGTTGACACAACACCCTTGAGTGTTCTGATAAACGCTTGAACACCCCACAAACAACCACCTGCAAAATATACTTCTTCCATTTTCATTACCATGTCATGTTTGCTACACAAAACTGTATGAAAACAATTTGTTTATGCAGACATCCATGCCTTTCTGTTATTTTCTCATGTTATATAATTAAAATTCTATTATATAACTTTTAATCAAAAAAATAAAGTTATATTTTATGAATTATCAACGAAATTATCAGGCGAATAATATTGTATAAATCAGAAATACTAATTATAAAAAACGAGGAGAAAAAAATGGTAGAATTAATTATAACTGCTATATTATCCACGGCGATAATATATATGATAAAGCATAGAAATTAATTGCAGTAAAACAAGCACAGTTTTTTAATCAACAGAAAGTACTTTAAAACCTCTTTTTTCAATGATTTTTATAATTTCTTCATCTTTTATTTGACGATTGAAAGAAACTCTAGCATTTTTCTTTGATAAATTCACTTTTGCAGATACACCGTCAAGCGAATTTAATGCCTTTG
>JAWXUN010000124.1:0-5591 GCA_044426425.1 Clostridia bacterium
TAGGGCAATTAAAATTAAAAAAACTGTTCTAAATAGTGCTAAAAATTGTTCACTAATAAAGTTTTTTATCATATCAACGTCCATTGTGCAACGCTGAATAATATCTCCTGTTTGATGTTTGTTGTGCCAGCTATAAGGCAATTTTTGAATATGAGAAAAAAGATTGTTTCTCACAACTTCCAAGCTTCCCTCGCTTGCTCTGACAAGATTAGATCTTGCACCAAAATCGCAAAGAGAAGACATAACAGCAAGAGAGAATGACGCAATTGCACAAAAAAATAGATTTTGCATCAAAAACTCTTTTCCGCCTAAATTTTCTATTATTTCTACTAAAAAATTTGGCAGGGCAAACGGCTCAGTTCCAATAACTGAGTCTACTGTTATCCTTACAATTTGCGGACTTAGATAACTTAACAATACACCTAAAATAACAAGAAAAAATGAGATAAAAAACTTTATTCTATACCCTTTTGTCATGGGAATAAAGTCTAATATTGTATATTTTTTTTGCTTCATCTATAACCTCTCCGTTACCTTTGAACGGAACTCCCCTTTTTTAAAAGGGGAGTTTTTGTTTGTTTATTTTTGTGTAAATTCTTTATTATCAAAACTTGTTACGGTTATTACACCAGCATCTGTTTCGTAATAAGTTAATTCTACATTGTCACCAACTTCTGTCAAAGCGAGTTCTTCGCTAAGTTCTGATGATGCCAAGAAAATTTTGTATTCCATTGTATCAATAATAATTTTATATTCAATTTCTGTTCCGTTGCTTTCACCAGCAATTCTAGTAACTTCGCCTTTTAGCTCGACTTCTTCACCTGTTTCAGTTACAAATGAATTTGAAGAACCTAAAACGCTGTCATAATCTTTGAGTGCAGCGGTGATGTTCTCACCTTTACCAACAGATGTTATATCTGTTACCGAAACAAATGCATATTGCTTTATTATGCCACTGTTATCTTTTAGCGTTATAAAAAATGTCGGTACGCCGTTGTGATTTATAATAATAGGCGATGTTGCATAGTATCCATATTGTTGGAAAGTTCCCTCGGCGGATTGCATAGCCGCACTTTCTGTCGCACCGCTTATGTTATAAATTTTGGGCTCTTTAGTTACCATGTCAATCATCATAAATCCAATTGCAGACTCATCTGAACCAACAGAAGTAAGACCTGTGAACAAATAACAATTTCCTTCGTTATAGATAATAGCAGTTTGTGAGCTAGACATAAATTTGTCTTGGTTTGAGAAGTTGAACACACCGTGGACATATTCGCCTTGGTTGTCTATTTGGTTAATTATAAAATCTTCTGGTTGAACTCTATCAACCCATTCTGGAACTTCGTCAATCGAATATTTGTTAACCTCGCCAGTTGTTGCGTTTAGTGTGATAACACCTGTTGCCTCTGGTAAATCAAAGAGCCATTCGTTTGAATAAGTTGTGATAATCCAATATGGATTTCCGTCGTCGTCAATCTCAAAAGAATAGTCAGTTATGCCCTCGAAAACCATTCCGTTTGAAACTCTTAGATATCTTGTGATATCGTCAAAGAAGAATGAGTCTGGTTGATATTTAATTTTTGCCTCAACAAACTCAATATCTTGTAAATTTGTTGCAGAAACTGTTATATATCCTGCTGAACCGTCCATATTATCAAACCATTTGAAAAATCCTGAGTGTAAAAGTGGAACTGCCCAAACTAGCTCTCCATTTATTTGTTGGATAACTGGTTCGCCAACATAAACTTGTGAGCCCATTCCTGAATTTTCGCCAAGTTTTTTATCTGCCAATACTTTTGCCAAGCTTTGGTCAACAATTGGAACTTGGTCTAAATCTAAAAGTTGTACATCTTCTGAAAACTCCGTAGTTTGCAGAGTTCCAAGTTGATCTCTGTATGCGTTTGAGTTGAAAAGTGGTGCAGAAATTATGTTAGCAATAACATATATTGCCCACAAAGAAACTAAGATGATAACTAGACGTTTAAAGCCTTTTGTTTTTGGCTGAAAATCCACTTTAAAAGCACCGTTTGTATCCACATTTGGTTTAAATGCAGAAAGCGCAGGAAGAGAGTTTATTACCACGAAAATTGTGAGAATAAACAGAACATTAAACGCTCCTTCTGCGTACATAGGGTTTAGTACGCTAGGGTTAAAGATATATGCTATTATTAGAAATACTGTAACTAAAATATTTAGAGCAAGTCTGTTTTTAAGAATTTTTTTCATTATTTCGCCTTTCTTTATTGAGCTTGTTTTTATTAATTATTTTGATAAGCTTCTTCTAGTTCTCTTATCCATTCTGTAACACAGGCATCGCTTGGCATTCTCCAGTCGGCTCTTGGTGAAAATGTGATTGTTCCAACCTTTGGTGAGTCTGGCAAACAGCTACGTTTAAATTGTTGTGAGAAAAATCTGCAGCAGAATATTCTTAGCCATTTATATATTATATCCTCGCTAAATTCTTCTTTAAAGCTATGTTTTGCTAGTGTAAAAATTTTTTTTGGTGAGAAAGAACATCGTACTAAATAGTATATAAAAAAGTCGTGTAAGTCATAAGGTCCTACGATATCTTCTGTTTGTTGGCTGATAAGCCCATCTTTTGCTGGCAATAACTCTGGACTCACTGGAGTTGCAAGGATATCTTCAAGCGTTTCTTTCAATCCTTTTTTAGACGAACTTGCATAGTGAGCGACAAGGTGTCTAACCAATGTTTTTGGAATAGATGCGTTAACTCCATACATACTCATGTGGTCGCCGTTATAAGTCGCCCAGCCAAGTGCAAGCTCGGATAGGTCGCCTGTGCCGATAACTAGTCCGTTTTCTTTGTTGGCTAAGTTCATGAGCAAGAGAGTTCTAACTCTTGCCTGTACATTTTCGTAAGTAACACTGTGCTCTTCTTCGTTGTGATCTATATCACTAAAATTACTTCTAACGGTATCTGTGATATTTTTGTATAGTAGTGTTACACCTAATTCTTCGCAGAGTTTTGTTGCGTTGTTTTTTGTTCTGTCTGTTGTGCCAAAACATGGCATTGTGACAGCGATGATGTTTTTTCTGTCAATATTTAAAAAATCAAAAGCTCGGACAGTTACTAGCAAAGCCAAACAGCTGTCAAGACCACCACTTATGCCAATTACAGATTTTTTACAATTGGTATGTGAAAGACGTTTTTCTAGCCCTTTTGCTTGCATTGTTAAGATAAGCTCGCAACGCTCTTCCCTATCTTTTGAGTCTGCCGGAACAAATGGATACTTGAAATATTCTCTATCAAGCAGACACTTATTTTCTTTAATAGAAAAATAATTAACTACATAGTCTTCGTCTAAGAGGTGAAAAGAAGTATTTTTAGCTCTTTCAGAAACAAGTCTTTCTACATCAATATCCGAAATTATCATCTTATTTTCAAACATTTTTGTTTGTTTTAATATCGAACCATTTTCTGCAATTATATTGTGACCAGAGAAAACCATGTCTGTTGTAGACTCGCCATCTCCAGCATCACAATAAACATATCCGCACAAAAGAGATGCCGATTGAGAAGAAACAAGTTGTCTACGATAATTTTCTTTTCCGATAATCTCGTCACTAGCTGATAGGTTTAAAATAATATTAGCTCCGTTTAAAGCTTGTTTTGCTGATGGTGGAATTGGTGACCACAAGTCTTCACAAATTTCTACTGCAAAAGTAAATTCAGAAAAATTTTCACAGGCAAAAATTTGTTTTGTTCCCATGATAACTTTTTGACCTAATATATTAATTTCTATATTTTTTTGTGGAGCTGGTGCAAAGTGTCTTTTCTCATAAAACTCGCTATAATTTGGAATATATGTTTTTGGAACTAGTCCCAAAATTTTTCCTTTAAAAATTATAGCGGCACAGTTATATAACTTTGCGACATTCATTATTGGTAGTCCGACACAAAAAACTATCTCTAAATTTTTTGTTTCTTTAATAATTTTTTCTAGTGCTTTTAATGCACTATCTTGCAATGTCTTTTGAAAAAACAAATCACTACAAGTGTAGGCAGTTATCGAGAGTTCTGGAAAACACAAGAGCTCTACATTTTTTTCTACTGCTTTTTTTACTTCGCTTATTATTTGATTAGCGTTATAAGAACAATCCGCAACCTTTATCATTGGTGTAGCTGCTGCGACTTTTACAAATCCTAAATTCATAGTTATGACCGTGTCATATATGTCGTTTTGACATTTGACGAACCTTTCTATACTATATTCCTTTATAGTATAACACATAAGATATGCTAATTGCAAATAAAAAAAGAGAAAAATTTCTAAAACAAGAAATTTTTCTCTAATATTTATTCTTTTACAAGAATTTTTTCTATTTCTGCTACATAAACATGGTGAAAATCATTCCGTGGATAGTTCTTTAAAAGTTCTTTGTCTATAAAACAATCTGGGTCTAGCTTTTGTTCGTATAGTTTTTTTAGAATAAAAACTTTTTCTGCATCTTCAAAATAAGGAACTTTGTCGCTGTGCAAGACAGTAAATCCAGTTTTTGCGATTTTGTCCTCATCTCTTCCAGAAATTTTACCGAAGTATGTTAGCTTATCTTTGTTGCCATCTGGCAAAACAGATAGAGAAAATCCATCAGCATTATCAATAAATTCTTTTGTGTATCTCTGCGGTCTAACAAAAACAAAAGCAACTGGTTTGCCCCACAAAATTCCAACACCGCCCCAAGAAGCAGTCATTGAATTAACTTTTTCATCTTTTTCAGCAGTGACAAGCATCCACTCGTCACCAATTAGTTTAAACGCATTAAAATCGTAATCTTTTGCAGAATATTCTTTGAACATAATAAAACCTCCGTTAAATGTGTTTTATAATAATTTCGTTATTTTCGACTTCAACACTAATTCCATGAATTTCATCTGCACTTAATTCAACAAGAAGAAGTGCAATTTTGTCCTCGACTAATCTTCTGATATTATTTCTAAGATCTCTTGCTCCACTTTTGCCATTAATTGATTTGTTGGCGAGAATTTTGCAAGCTTTTTCAGTAAAGGTAAATGAAATTGATTTTTCAGAAAGTGACTCAACATACTCACTGAGCATAAGTTTTGCAATTTTTGTATAATCATTTTCGCTTAGAGGTTTAAATATAACTATTTCGTCTATGCGGCTAATAAATTCTGGACGCAAAAACTCTTGCAAACCTTTCATAGCTTTTTCACGGCTCATGTCATCAGTGCTTTTGTTAAATCCAAGGCTGTTTTCTTTGCTGTTACTTCCAGCGTTTGAAGTCATAACTATAACAGTATTCTCAAAGTTGACAAGGCGACCATGTGCATCAGTTATTCTTCCCTCATCAAGGATTTGCAAAAGGATATTCATTACATCTGGATGTGCTTTTTCTATTTCATCAAATAACAAAACAGAATATGGTTGACGGCGGACTTTCTCTGTTAGCTGTCCAGCTTCGTCGTAACCGACATATCCAGGAGGTGAACCGATGATTTTTGAAACACTGTGTTTTTCCATATATTCAGACATATCTAGCCTAATCAAAGTTTCTGGACTGTCAAAAAGTTCTTTCGACAAGACTCTTACAAGTTCAGTTTTACC
>JAWXUN010000005.1:0-28964 GCA_044426425.1 Clostridia bacterium
CGTGCAACATTTGTTGTGAACCTCGGTGGAACAAGCCCCCACCCTACACTGAACTCTCCTACGATATATCAATGGAATATATTCCATAAACCCAAAAACCGCCTAGCACAAATTTTGTGCTAGGCGGTTTCGCTTTAAAAATTAATTTTTATTCAGTTGCACTTTTAAAAGCTGTCCACACTAGTGTGTGTGCCTCAAGTGCTTCGTTGCTGATGTTTTGAATCATTTCCATTTTGCTTGTGTCAATGTCGTCTGGCAATGTCAAAAAGCTTTGATATTCTTCAGCGATCAGTGGGTCAGCGTCTGTGTTTGCACTGTAATATCCAAGGTATTCATAACACTCGGCAGCTGTGTCTGCTTGCAAAATAAAGTCAATAAATTTATATGCAGACTCTGCATTTGGTGCATTTGCTGGAATAAATTCAGCCATAACGCCAAAACCAACACCCTCTTCTGGGAAAACAACCTCAAGCTCTGGGTTTGTAAGCATAGCCATTGTTGTTTGTGAAGAATACATCAATGCAACATCAATTTCACCAGAAAGCAAGTCGTCTTGAATGTTAGCATCTTTGATAAGTCTGATGTTTGGAGCAAGTTCCAATAGTTTTTCGCCAGCAGCTTCAATAGTTGCGACGTCTTCTGTGTTCATGCTTTCACCCATTGACATAAGTGTGATGCCGGTGACAACTCTTGAGTTGCCGATAACGCCAATGCTGTCCTCAAGACTTGCGTCCCAAAGGTCCTCATAAGAAGTTATTTCGATATCAACATTTTCTGGGTTATAAACCATTGCCATAACACCCGCACCATAAGGAACAGTGTATTCGTCATTTGGGTCATAGAATTGACCTTGGTATGCAGGGTTTACAGAGCTAATGTTAGATAGTTTGCTTGTGTCAAGTTTTTGAACAAGACCCTCTGCAATAGCTGTTTCAATGATGTAGTCATCAGCGATAACCAAATCATAGTCGCCACCGTCAGCAGCTTGAAGTTTAGAGAGCATTGTTTCGTCTGTGTCAAAGTTGTTATAGTTAACAACAATGCCTGTTTCTTCTGTAAAAGCATCAAGAACAGATTGTGGAAACATTCCCTCCCATGTGTAAAGATTTAACTCGCCAGCTTCTTCTTCTTCTTGAGAACAAGCAGAAAAACATGACAAAATTAGCATTGTCGAAAGCAAAATAGATAGTAGTTTTTTCATTTTAATTTTCTCCTTTTATTTGATTTGTTTTGTATTACAACCGACAAAATACAGAGTATAACTGTCGCTATAAACATAAGTGTGCAAAGTGCGTTAACCTTTGGGCTAACACCAGTTTTGAGTTGAGTGTATATTTTAAGTGGCAAGGTGTTAACATTTACACCTGTCACAAAAACGCTTATAATAACATCGTCAAGGCTCATCGCAAAAGACAGCAACATTCCAGATGCAATCGCAGGCGAAATCAACGGCAAGGTAATGTCCCTAAATGCTTGGAGATTGCTCGCACCCAAGTCCCTCGCAGACTCCTCAAGGCTTTTGTCTAGTCCCACAAGTCGTGAGCTAACTTGCATATAAATATAAGGTATGCAAAAAGCTGTGTGCGAGATAATAAGAGTTGTCATGCCAAAAGGCAGACCAATAAGCGAAAAGAAAGCCAAAAACACCATAGCCAAGATAATTTCTGGTATCATAATTGGCAAGGTAGATATATATTCAATAATGCCCTTAGAGCGAAGTTTAACTTTTTTCATGCCACAAGCACCGAGAGTTCCAATAATAGCCGCAGAAACACTGCTTGTGCTTGCTAAAACTAAACTATTCATAAGTGCCTCAAAATATGACTTGTCAGCGAACAACTCCTTGTACCAATCAAGGGTAAAACCGTCCCAAACAGCATAAATTTTGCTTGCGTTAAAAGAATAAATAATAACCATCAAAATTGGAACATACATCAAAATTAACAAAACAGCAATATAAATTCTGGGTAGAGATTTCAGTTTTTTCATCAGATACCCTCCAATTCACTTGTGCCAAACAATTTTTTGTATCCCAAAATCATAAGGCTAGTTAAGATGAGAAGTGCGACAGAAAGAGCCGCAGCAAAAGGCGTGTTGTGTGCGGTTAAAAGTTGCTCTTGTATAAGCGTTCCAACCAAAACAATTTTGTTTCCGCCAAGCAAATCGGCGATAAAAAACAGACCCATAGACGGAATGAATGTAAGAATAACACCAGACAAAAGTCCAGGCAAAGTCAGCTTAAACGCAACTGTCATAAATGCCTTTGCTGAACTTGCCCCCAAATCTCTCGAGGCCTCCATAAGTGTCCAGTCGAGCTTTTCGGCACTTGAATAAACCGAAAAAATCATAAATGGCAAAAGTGCATAGACCATGCCCGTTACAACCGCAGGGTACGTATAAAGCATCTTGAGTGGTTCGTCGGTAATGCCAAGCCACATCAGTGCAGAGTCAAGCGTTCCGTTACTCCTAAAAATAACAATCCAACCATAAAGGCGAATGAGCGAACTAGTCCAAAATGGAATCATTATCATCATCATTGTGATGTTTTTCCACTTGTCACTGAGTCTTGACATAAAATATCCCATAGGATAACCGATAATTCCAACAAAAAATGTGCTGATAAAAGCAAGTTTTATCGACTCCCAAAAAGTTTCTAAATAAATAGGGTTAAAAATATTTATATAGTTTTCCAAAGTAAATTCGGCATTGATATCTCGGCCCTCGCCAAGACTCATAAAACTGAGCACAATCATATAGACAAGTGGTGCAAAGACAAAAATAATTGTAAAAATATAAAGTGGAATAACCCAAGCGACATAGCTTTCACTACTTTTTTTTAGCTTTTTCATTTATTTAGCCTCCACCAACACTGCGTTTTCTGGGGCGAAATTCACAAAAATTTCATCACCAACAGAAATGTCAGAGTTAATTCCGTGGCGACTTGCAACAATTTCTTCATCGGCAGTTTGTGCCGTTATCCTAAGCATTCCGCCGTTAAAACTTTTTTGTGTCACAGTTGCTTTCAGACCGTTTTTTTCTTCTTTCAAAAGCTCAATTTGCTCACTTCTTATTGCAAAAACAGCCGAGTCGCCATCTTTTATAGAAAAGTTTTTTCGAGCAACTTTTACAGTTCCACTGCTTGTTTTAACACTAACAAAATCGCCCACGTTTTGTGCTGTGCCACAAATTATGTTTGCGTTGCCAACAAACTTTGCAACATAAGCAGTTCTTGGGCTGTCATATATTTCAGCAGGTGTTCCAATTTGTTCAAAAGTGCCCTCTCGCATAACAGCAATTCTGTCAGACATATTGATTGCCTCTTCTTGGTCATGTGTGATATATACAAAACTTATGCCAAGTTTTTGTTGCAAACGCTTAAGTTCTATTTGCATTTCACGTCTTAACTGCAAGTCCAAAGCACCCAAAGGTTCGTCTAAGAGCAAAACTTTTGGTTCTGCTATCAAACTTCTTGCAATTGCAACTCTTTGTTTTTGTCCGCCAGAAAGCTCGGTCGGCATTCTTTTTTCATAGCCAGATAGCCTTACTAAATCAAGCATATCAAAAACTTTTTGTTTTATATCTGCCTTTTTCATTCCACGCAGTTTCAGGCTGTAGCCTATATTCTGCTCAATATTCATGTGTGGAAAAAGTGCATAATTCTGAAAAACAGTGTTTACATCTCTTTTGTTTGGTGCAAGCTCTGTTATATCCTTGTCATTCAAAAGTATTTTTCCGTTATCAGGGCTTTCTATGCCAGCGATAATTCTTAATGTGGTTGTTTTTCCGCAACCAGACGAACCCAAAAGAGTGAGAAATTCACCCTCGTTCACAGTGAAAGACAGACTATTAAGAACAGGAGTATCCCCAAATTTTTTGCTTACATTTTCAATACTTAACAAAATTTTTCTCCCTTTTACAAATGTATACCATTTTAGTGTGTTTTCGACTCAAAAAAATATACTAATTTAGTGTATATTTAAATATACTATAATTCTATTACAAAATAAGGAAAAAGTCAAGCAAAAATATTTTTTTAGAAAAATTAAAAAAACTATTGACAAAAGAACTTTTGTGGTGTATCATATCACCATAGCAAAATATTTTAAAAACCGACGAGATGGAAATCAAGTCAAGGTGTGCACCCTCAGCGAGCAGGTGTTGGTGAGAGTCCTGCGGAAATGCAACTTGATAAATGGCCCATCGAGGGCGAAGTGAAAGGCTTTTTATAGCTGAGTATCCAAGACGTAAAGCCTACGTTACAGGGCAGAAGATGTGTTGGCATTTTCGTAAGAGTTATGGGCTTGTTCGTATGTTTAATAAGCTTGTTTAAGGTGGTACCGCAGATAATTTGTCTGCCCTTATAAGAAATTATAAGGGCAGTTTTTTTATTTACAAAAAAACGACTCTTGCCACAATAAAAAAATTATTTTTTTATTAAAGAAAGGGTATTATCATGAACACAAGCACAAAAAGAACAGTTAAAGAAACAAAACAAAACGGACTTTCAGTCCAAGACATTCTCCTAATCGGCATTCTCTTAGCAGCCGGAGCAGTGCTCAAATTTTTCGTAGGTTCAGTTGTCAATTTCGGTATGAAACCAAACTTTATTATCGCAATGTATTGCCTGATTGTTTTAATTATCAAACCAAGTTTTAAACACAGTGCAATCATCGGCTTGCTTTCTGGTGTAGTGTGTCAGTTTTTTCCAGGAACACCGTACATAAACATCGCTAGTGAGTTAATAGGTGCAATTATGATGTGTTTCCTTTGCTTATTGCCACTCAGAATTGGAAAAATTGATTTACACCCAACAGTTGCAACATTTATAAGCACAATAACATCTGGATTTGCATATACCATAATAATGTACATAGCGTTTTACGGCGGTGCAGACATCACCCCAACGCCAATTGCAATATTTATGGCAATAATTTTTGGAACAGCAACAATCAATGCAGTTATCGTCCAAATTTTATATATCCCTCTAAAATTAGCATTGAAAAAATGATAGTTAAGACAAAAATAAAAGGAAAATTTTTATGATTAGAATAAATGATTTTTCGTTTAAATACGAAGATGCAGAAGAATTCGCACTAGAAAAAATTAATCTCGAGATAAAAAAAGGTGACTTTGTCGGCATAATCGGCTCGTCTGGTGCTGGAAAAACAAGCCTAAGTTATGCGATTAACGGCGTTATACCTCATCACTACAAAGGCGATTTTTATGGTGAGGTTATAGTGGATAAGTTTGACACAGTAGAAACTTCTCCAGAAGAACTCGCAAAGTTAATCGGCAGTGTTTTCCAAGATATAGATGGTCAAATGGTCGCTTCGATTGTTGAGGACGAAATTTTATTCGGTCTAGAAAATTTTGGAATAGCAAAAGAAGAAATCCCAAAGAGGATAGAAGAGTCACTAGAAACAATCGGCATTTCAGAGCTTAGATACAGAACAATCGCAAGCCTATCTGGTGGACAAAAACAAAAAGTTGCAATCGCCGCAATAGTTGCCCTAAAGCCACAAATTTTGCTTTTGGACGAACCAACAGGAGAACTTGACCCATTCAGCAGCAGACAAATTTTTGAAATGCTCAAAATCCTCAACAAAGAATACGGAATAACAGTTGTAGTAATTGAGCAAAAAATTATGTTGTTATGTGAGTTTGTAGAAAGTCTGATAGTTTTAGAAAATCACAAAATTGCAAAACAAGGCGAAACAAAAGAAATTTTAAAAAGCGGAGAAGAACTCAAAAAAATCGGCGTAAATATACCAAGAATAGCAAGCCTAGCTAACATATTAATAGAAAAGAAATTATACAGCGGAGAAATTCCAACAAGTTTAGAGCAAGCAAAAAAAATGGTAGAGGGGATAGTTTTATGATAAAAATAGAAAATATTTCATATAGCATCGGCAGTGCACAAATCATAAAAAACCTTTCAGTTAACATCAAAAAAGGCGATTTTGTTGCTGTTGTCGGCGAGAACGGTGCAGGCAAAACTACCACCACAAAATTAATTGCTGGACTTTTAAAAGCTACAAAGGGAACAGTTTTTTTAGACGGAAAAGACGTCAAAAAATTGCGTTCAAGAGAAATAGCAAAAATAGTTGCATATCTTTTTCAAAATCCAGACAAACAGATTTGCCAAAAAACTGTTAGAGAAGAACTCCTTTTCGGACTAGAAATTTTGGATATAGATGAAAAAGAAAAAGAAAAAAGACTAAACGAAATATTGTCAATTTTTAAAATAAACCCAGACGACACACCGTTTTCAATCTCAAGAGGGCAAAGGCAAATGCTCGCTTTCGCCTCGGTTTTAATCACAAAACCAAAAGTTTTAATCCTAGACGAACCAACAACAGGGCTAGACTATAAAGAATGTATGCTGATGATGAAACTTGTTAAAGAGCTCAACGAACAAGGCACAACAGTTGTTATGGTAAGTCACGACATGGAGATTGTAGGCGACTTTGCAAAAACAGTTCTCGTGTTAAATAAGGGCGAGCTATTAGGTTTTGGTGACAGCGAAACTATTATGAAAAACGAAAAAATTTTGAACCAAGCTTCGGTTATACCTCCACAAATAACATCATTGGCAATGTGCCTTGGCAAGGATTTCGAAAATTGCAAAACAGCAGAAGAACTAGCAGAAAAAATAGAAAGTAGGTGCAAATAGTGGGTGGATTTTTAGATTATGTAGACGGCAACAGCTTTTTTCACAAATTAAATCCAATAACAAAATTTGTGTCTGCCTTTTTGATGTGCGTTGCCTGTTTTGTTTCTAACAATGTTTTTTTTGTTTTAGGAATTATATTATTAACACTTTTGATGAGCATAAACGCAGGCATAACAAAGCGTTGTTTGCTTTCGATGAAGGCACTCTCAAAACTTTCTATCATGGTTTTTGTGGTACAAGTTTTGTTCGTTCCACAAGGAAATGTATATTTTTATCTACCTTTTTCAATTCCAATAACGGATATAGGGGTGAATTTTTCCTTGCTTTTTGCCCTAAGACTTTTGGCGACAACCTTGCCACTTATTTTGATGTTATCCATAACAAAAATGAGCGATTTAGCAAATGTTTTAGTCGAAAAAATTGGCATACCATACAAATACACATTTGCACTCACAACAGCACTTAGGTTTATTCCAGTTTTCTCAAGCGAAATGAGCGACATAATGGAGGCTCAAACAGCAAGAGGAGTTGAGTTTGATACAAAAAATTTATTCAAAAAAATCAAATTAATTTTACCTCTTTGTGTGCCACTTTTAACATCTTCTGTTCAAAAAATCAGTAGCGGAGCACTCACAGCGAGCCTCAGAGGTTTTAATTACAGAAAAAAAGGCTTTGGATATAAAGAGTATAAATTTGCTTTTAGAGATTTTTTTGTCGTATTTGCAATAATCGCCCTTATAGTTTTTGGAATTTTTGTAAAATTTTAAAAAAAGCATTTACTTTTTCAGTATTTATGATAAAATAAAGATAGAATAAATACGAAAGGTTGGTCACGGGGTGCGAACTTGAATTTCTTATGGATTTTTTCAAGCGACAAACATGACAAGGTTATATAATGGGTTTAATTAAAGCAGCACTTGGTTCACTCGGTGGAACACTAGCCGACCAATGGAAAGAATATTTCTGTTGCGATGCGATTGATGCAGACACACTCGTTGTAAAAGGCTACAAAAAATCAGGCAAACGCTCTTCTAATACAAAAGGTAGCGATAATGTAATCACAGATGGCTCGGTTATCTCTGTTGCAGACGGTCAATGTATGATGATTGTTGAGCAAGGCAGAGTGAGAGAAATCTCGGCAGAACCTGGTGCTTTCACATATAGCAATAAAAGTGAGCCGTCATTTTTTGGTGGCGGATTTATAGACGGATTAAAAGGTATTTTTGAAACAACTGCCAATCGTTTTGCCTTTGGGGGCGAGGCTGGTGGCGACCAAAGAATATACTATTTTAATATGAAAGAAATATACGGCATAAAATACGGCACAGCAACGCCAATTCCATTCAGAGTTGTTGACCACAATGTCGGACTTGATATTGATATCAGTATTCGTTGTAATGGCGAATATTCATATAAAATTGTCAACCCAATGCTTTTCTATGCAAATGTTTGCGGAAATATCACGCACGAGTTTAGAAGAACAGAGATTGACAGTATGTTAAAATCAGAGTTTATGACGGCACTGCAACCCGCATTTGCCAAAATATCTGAACTGGGCATAAGATATTCTTCTGTCCCAGCACATACCTTTGAGCTAACAAAGGCAGTTAACGAGGTTCTTTGTGAACAATGGAAAGATACAAGAGGACTAGAGATTGCATCAATCGGCGTTAATAGCATGACAGCCTCAAAAGAAGACGAACAGCTGATAAAAGACTTGCAAAGAGCAAGAGCAATGAGCAACGCAAATGTTGCAGCAGGCACAATGGTAGGTGCTCAAGCTGACGCAATGAAAGCCGCAGCGAGCAATGCAAACGGAGCAATGATGGGCTTTATGGGTATGAACATGGCTCAAAACACTGGCGGAATTAACGCACAATCACTTTTTAATATGAGCAATCAACAACAGCCACAACAACCAGCACCAACAGCAAATTCTTGGACTTGCACTTGTGGAACATCTAATACAGGAAAATTCTGCAATAATTGCGGAAGTCAAAAACCAGTAGCAGAGGGCTCTTGGACTTGTTCATGTGGAACAGTTAACACAGGAAAATTCTGTAATAACTGCGGAACACAAAAACCAGCCGAGGGTTGGACTTGTAGCTGTGGCACAACAAACAAAGGCAAATTCTGCTCAAATTGTGGCAAACCATCAATGAACTTTAAGTGTGATAAATGTGGTTGGGTGCCAGAAGATAAATCTAACCCACCAAAATTCTGCCCAGAATGTGGCGACATCTTTGACGATAAAGATAGAATATAAATTAAATTAAAAAAATTAAAGCAATGGGGCTGTGATTTATTTTACGGTACCCGTTTGCTTTTTTTAGATAGGAAAATTACAGATGATTACTATTATTGATTACGGAGCTGGGAATATCGCCAGTGTTATAAAGGCGTTTAACTTTCTTGGCATAGAAACAGAATTGACTGATGATATAGACAAAATTGCAAATGCAGATGCCTGTGTTTTGCCTGGCGTTGGTTCTTTTGGCGATGCAATGGACAACATAAACAAGCGTAGACTGCTAAAACCAATCAAAGATTTTATTGCAAGTGGCAAGCCTTTTTTGGGGATTTGCCTTGGTCTTCAACTTCTTTTCGAGAGAAGTGAGGAGAGCCCAGGGGTTGAGGGTCTTTCTGTTTTAAAAGGCGAAATTGTAAAAATTCCGTCAGATTTAGGCGTAAAAGTTCCTCATATAGGTTGGAACTCTCTTGAATACCAAAACAAAGGCGATATATTCGAAAATTCAGAGGACGAAGCTTATGTTTATTTTGTTCACTCTTTCTATTTAAAAGCAGAAGAAGATATTGTTACTTCAACGGCAGATTATGGTGTAAAAATCCATGCATCTGTGCAAAAAGGTAATTTGTCAGCTTGTCAGTTCCACCCAGAAAAAAGTGGAAAAACTGGTCTTAAATTACTAGAGAATTTTGCAAGAAAGGTGGCTAAATAATGTACGCAAAAAGAATTATCCCTTGTCTTGACCTAAAGGACGGACGAGTTGTAAAAGGAACAAATTTTGTTGGACTTCGTGATGCGGGTGACCCTGTTGAGGCAGCGATTGAATACGACAGACAGAACGCAGACGAGCTAGTTCTCCTAGACATAACAGCCTCATCAGATGCAAGAAATATCATGACAGACATAGTGAAAAGAGTTGCAGAAAACATATTTATTCCATTTACTGTTGGCGGTGGAATTAGAACTGTTGACGATTTCACAGATATTTTAAGGGCTGGGGCAGACAAAGTTTCTGTTAACTCCTCAGCACTAAAAAATCCACAATTAATCAGCGAGGCAGCCTACAAATTTGGCAGTCAATGCGTTGTTTCGGCAATGGATGCAAAGAAAAATAGCGATGGTCGCTGGACATTGTATTTAAACGGCGGAAGAGTTGACACAGGGATTGATGCAATTGAATGGGCGATAAAAGCCGAAAAACTTGGAGCAGGAGAAATTTTGCTGACAAGTATGGACTGCGACGGAACAAAGGCTGGCTACGATAACGAATTGACTCGCCAAGTTTCCGAGAGTGTTGGTATTCCTGTTATAGCCTCTGGCGGTGCTGGAAATATGGAGCATTTTTATGATGCGTTTATAGACGGAAAGGCGGACGCTGTTTTGGCGGCATCACTTTTCCATTTCAAAGAAATAGAAATTCCAGAACTCAAAAAATATTTAGACACAAAGGGCATTTCTGTCAGAAGGTGAGTATTGGAAATTTATTATAGCTTTTCGGAATATAATAGCAAAGATTTTTTGAAAAAAGTTTTGGAACAAAAAGAAATTATCTTAGATGTTTCCAAAATAGAAAAAACAAGTCATGGAAAACCATTTATAAAAGACTTGGGTTTTGACTATAACATAAGCCATACAAAAGGCATGATTGCCTGCGTTTTAGGAAAAAATGTGGGAATAGATTGCCAAAAAATTCGTCAAGTAAAACAATCAGTTATAAAAAAAGTTTGCAGTGAAGAAGAAATTGATTTTTTAAAAAACTCAAAAACCGCAGAAAAAGATTTTATAGTTTTTTGGACATTCAAAGAGGCATACACAAAAATGCTCGGTTCAGGTTTTAGATATTCTTTTAAAAATGTGTGCATAGAAAACGCATTTTGTCTGCACAACGACATAAAAATATACCAAAAACTTTTCGGCGACATAGCCCTAACAGCGGTTGAAGAAACAGGAGATGTTACAAAAATAACAGAATTATAAAAATCATTAAGTTTCGATACAAGACATAAATTCCTCTCTTTTATAATATATATGAATAACGTTATAAAAGAAAGGTGTATTTAATATGGTTTTTTCGGTAAAGGCTAACAAAGGCAAAATAATAGCAATTGCAATTTTACTTGCGATTGTAATCTCGGCGGCACTTATGCTCCCAAAAATTACAACAACTACAACAGAGGAGTTCTCGGCGGTTACGCTCGATGAGAGAATAGAATTTTTAAATTCCTTTGGTTGGCAGATAACAAGAGAAGCGATTGAGTCAAGAGAAGTCACAATTCCAAAAGAGTTCAGCGAGGTCTATGAAACATACAACGAAATGCAAAAGGCACAAGGTTTTGATTTAGAAGAGTACAAAGGTTTGATTTGCACACAGTACATATATATGGTAGAAAATTATCCGCTCGAGGGCAGTGAGGTACACGCTACTTTATTAGTATACGATGGAAAAGTTATCGGCGGAGATATTTCCTGTGCAGAGTCAGACGGATTTATGCACGGATTTTCAGTAGACAGCAAAGCCTATGGAGAATAATCAAAACATTATTCTAAAAATCTTTGAGTTTTTTTGATTTGCTTGTAACCATAAAAATATTTTTTTAAAATTCTATTGTAAAATTATCTTAAAAATAGTATTATAGAATAATGACTAAATATGAAAGAGTTCAGTAGATTACTGAACTATGGTGAATTCGTGGCTAAAAGGGTAAATCTTCTCGAGGGAAACATAGCTGTTTCTCTAACAAAACTTTCTCTTCCAATAATGGGAATGAGTTTTTTGCAAATGGCATATAACCTAACGGATATGTTTTGGATAGGAAAACTTGGTTCTGGTGCAGTTGCATCGGTTGGCACTGGCGGAATTCTTGTCTGGCTGAGCATGGGTATTCACACAATAGCCCAGCTTGGCGGACAGGTTAATGTAGCACAAAACCTTGGTGCAGAAAAGCACAAAGAAGCAGGTGGATTTGCCCATGCGGCAATTTATATAAGTGCTTTGTGTTCGCTTATTCTTGGACTTGTTTTCACAATTGGAATTAATCCAGTCGTTTCGTTCTTCGCACTTAACAGCCAAGAGGTTATAGACGATGCAAAGACATATATCATTGTGTGTTGCGGACTTATCTTCTTTCAGCTCATGGCAAAACTTTTAACGGCACTTATCACAACAACAGGCGACAGCAAAACTCCTTTTTTTGCAACAACTGTTGGCTTGGTTTTTAATATAATCTTAGACCCATTGTTGATTTTTGGTTTTTGGATTATCCCGCCACTCGGTGTTTTGGGTGCGGCAATTGCAACAGTTTTGGCACAGATTATTGTGTTTGTAATTTTGTTACGCTCTTGCATAAAAGACACGCATTTGTTTATATACGTAAATATTTTAAAATTACCAGAGATGGACAAGCTCAAAAAAATATTAAAACTTGGCTTGCCTACAACTTTGCAAGCTTCTTTGTTTCCACTAATCTCAATGTACATATCAAGAATGGTGGCAGGCTTTGGCGACGATGCTGTTGCAGTGCAAAGAATTGGCTCACAGATTGAGTCGCTTTCTTGGATGACGACAGATGGATTTGCCGTTGCGGTTAACAGTTTTATAGCCCAAAACTTTGGGGCGAAAAATTTAGAAAGAATAAAAAAAGGCTTTTTCCAAGCCTTGTCAATATTATCAGTCTATGGTTTGTTTGTCACAGCGTTTTTGATTTTGTGTGCAGAAATGCTATTCTCAATATTTTTACAAGACCAACAAGTGTTGCTTTTGGGTATAGATTATCTTGTAATTCTTGGAATATCACAGCTTTCTCTGTGTCACGAAATACTCTCTAGCAGTGCAATGAATGCCCTTGGCATTACAAAATTGCCAGCGGTAATAAGCATATCAATGACAGCGATAAGAATACCACTAGCGATATTCTTAAGTGCAACAGCCTTGGGTTTAAATGGAATTTGGTGGGCAGTTTCAATATCTACAATCATCAAAGGAGCTTTTTTGTTGATTGCAGTTATTCTAATAATAAATAAAACAACAAAAAAGAGAGCCTTGTAAAAAATTTTTATCACAAGGCAGAAGGGGAAAAAATGGGATTAAATAATACGCCTAGTGCAAACAGACTTCACATCGCCATTTTTGGAAAGCAAAACAGTGGTAAATCAACTCTGCTTAATTTTATCACAAATCAAGACATCGCAATTGTTTCAGAGCAAAAAGGAGCAACTGCCGACCCAGTTTACAAGGCTATGGAAATAGCAGGAGTTGGCCCATGTATGCTGATTGACACAGCAGGTTTTGACGACAGTGGCGACCTCGGAAAATTAAGAGTAGAAAAAACAAGAGTAGTTTTAGACAGAACAGATGTGGCTATCATGCTAGTTGCAGACGAGGACTTAAGCCATGAAAAAGAGTGGGCAGAAGAAATTAAAAAAAGAAATATTTCACTAATTTCAGTTGTCAACGATTTTGAGGACAACGATGCGGACAAGCTTTTGTCACTATGTCAAAAAGAGATAGCAGAGCTTTCTATTAAAGTAAACGCTAAAAAGAAAATTGGCAGAGATGCTTTTATAGAGTTAATTTTGAGAAATATTCCAGAAAAGTTCGAGGCACTTAGCATAACAGCCGAACACGTCAAAGAAAACGATGTTGTCATGCTAGTCATGCCACAAGATATAGGTGCACCAAAGGGCAGATTGATTTTGCCACAGGTTCAAACAACAAGAGATTTGCTAGATAATAAATGCACAGTTATTTCAATAACTCACGATAAAATGGAAGAGGCACTTTCAAAGCTAAAAAACCCACCAGATTTAATCATAACAGACTCACAGGTTTTCCCTTATGTTTACGAGAGAACGCCAAAAGAGAGCAAGCTAACATCTTTCTCTGTTTTGTTTGCAGCCTACAAGGGCGATGTTCCAAGTTTTGTTGATGGCCTAAAAAGCTTCACTACAAAATTTAAAGAAGAAACAGAAAAAGAAATTAATGTTCTAATTGCCGAGGCTTGCACCCACGCACCTCAAACAGAGGACATTGGCAGAATAAAAATTCCTAATATTCTCAAAAAACAATATGGCGACAGAGTCAAAATTACTGTTGTAGCAGGAGCAGACTTTCCAAAAGATTTGGCAGGATTTGACCTAGTTATTCACTGTGGTGGCTGTATGTTTAACAGAAAATTTATGATGACAAGAATAGAAAAGGCAAAGGCACAGGGCGTTCCTATTACTAATTACGGAATTTTCCTTGCAAATGCAACAAATATTTTGGATAAAATTGACATTTAAAAGAATTTTTTGAAAATAATTAAAGCATATACTTGAAAAATTCAAAAAAATGTGGTACAATAACTTTTATTGTATAGGATATGGAGTATATGTTAAATGAAAAAAATTGTTTTGATGATAATGGTTTTTGTTATGCTAACGGTTTCAAGTATTGCTGTAAGTGCAGAAGAAGCAGATACAAGTACAGATGAAAGTAGTGTAACTAGCGATGTTTTAAGCGAAGAAGAAAGCACAGAGGAAGATACTCTTGTAGACGAAGATAGTCTTACAGATGATTTAGAAGAAGAGTCAAGCGACCCGTTTGACGGATATATCTTAATAGGACAAATCACAACAAGAGAAAATTCAATCAGTGGAACGCTTTCAACTTTAGGAATGGTATGCATTGGTGCTGGCATAGTCGGCGTAGTAGCAGTTATTCTTTGGTCAATTTTAGGTGCAATTGCTTACAAGAAAAAACAAAAGGCACTTGAAGAAGAAAGACGAAAAAGAATGGCAAGTGGCAAAAAAAGAAGAAAAAGACCAGATGGCTCAAAGCCACGCAAAAAAAGACCAAGACCAGAAGGACAAGATGTTCAGCATGAACAAGAGGGCTCAACAATCATTATACCAACAGAAGAAATTGAAGAGAGAAACTATGTAGCAAACCAAGTTATAGAAAAAGAAAAAACTTCTCAAGATAATCAAAAGCAATATGACACACAAGAAATATTAAGAGATTTTTTGGATAACTAAAAAAGTGGAACGAACAATTTTGTTCGTTCCATTTAAAATATAAAAAGCACAAATTATCTAAGGAAAAAACTTTCAAAAAAATAAAAAAACTTTTCAAAAAACACTTGATTTTTACAATATCTTGTGGTATAATAGCCTAGCGTAACTGCGACAGATATGCGTTGAAGCGGGAGGTTGCAACCGAATGGTTGGTTTTTCCGTGGAGTATGTCCGATTTTAAACCGGGCGACAAACATACCGAACTAGATAGAACCGTCTTCACTTGTGAGGATAGGCTTGTGTTTTATGTTTAGATGTAAGTTGACTACCCGGAATTCGCCTAAAAGCGAATCCGGTTTTTTTATGGGTAACACCGTGAACACCCGGAAGGGTGTGAAAGAAAAAACAACTTATGCCCGCCAAATTTTACAAATATTATAAGGAGGCGACTAAAGTGGCAGTTAAAGAAAAAATCAGGATAAGAATTAAGGGTTATGAACATCAAATTGTTGATGCTTCAGCAGCTAAAATTGTTCAAACAGCTAAAAGAACAGGTGCAAGAGTTTCAGGTCCAGTACCACTACCTACTGATAAAGAGGTAATCACAATTCTTCGTGCGGTTCACAAATACAAAGATAGCCGTGAGCAATTCGAGCAAAGAACACACAAAAGACTTATCGACATTTTAAGACCTAGCAACAAAACAGTTGAAGCGTTAACAGGTCTTGAGCTCCCTGCAGGCGTTGAAATCGAAATCAAATTCTAATTTCAACCTACCTATAAGCAGAGGGTCACGTTGGCAAAAAAATAATTGCTTTTTTGTCAACCTATAACCTAAATATCAGAAAGGATGCTCGCAAATGAAAAAAGCAATCATCGGCAAGAAGATTGGTATGACACAAATCTTCAACGAAAAAGGAAAAGTAGTTCCAGTTACTGTTGTAGAAGCAGGCCCTTGTGTAGTTACACAAATTAAAACAATGGAAAACGACGGCTACGAAGCAGTTCAAGTTGGTTTTGGCGATCAAAAACCACAAAGAATGACAAAACCTCTTTTAGGTCACTTCAAAAAAGGTGATGTTGCTCCAAAAAGCACACTAAAAGAATTTAGATTTGACGATATCTCAACATACAACGTAGGTGATATCATCAAAGCAGAGGTTTTTGAAGTTGGCGAAAAAGTTGACGTAACAGGTACAAGTAAAGGTAAAGGTTACGCTGGTGTTATTAAACGCTGGAACTTCCAAAGACTAAAAGAATCTCATGGTACAGGTCCTGTTGCTCGTCACGGTGGATCAAATGGTGCTTGTTCATCTCCATCAAGAGTTTTCAAAGGCCTAAAAATGGCTGGTCACATGGGTGTAGATCAAGTGACAATCCAAAACCTAGTTGTAGTTAAAATAGACACAGAAAATAACCTTATCGCTATTAAAGGTGCAATTCCAGGCCCTAACGGTGGAAAAGTCTTTATCCGCAATAACGTAAAAGCATAAGGAAGGAGGAATAATCATGCCAACTATCGCAGTTTTAGACACAAAAGGTAATGAGGTTGAAAAAATCGACCTTGCAGAAACAGTTTTCGGTATTGAGCCAAATATCTCCGCTATGCACCTTATGGTAAAGAGTTATCTTGCAAATCAAAGACAAGGTACACAATCTGCTCTTACAAGATCAGAAGTAAGAGGTGGCGGTAAAAAACCATGGAGACAAAAAGGAACTGGTCGTGCTAGACAAGGTTCAACAAGAGCTCCACAATGGACACACGGTGGTGTTGCTTTCGCTCCAAAGCCAAGAGATTATAGCTTTGATGTTAACAAAAAAGTTAAAAGACTTGCTTTGAAATCAGCATTATCAAGCAAAGTTCAAGACGATCAAATGATTGTTCTTTCTGCTGTTAATGTGGAAGAGTACAAAACAAAAGCTGTTTTGGAAATCCTAAAAAACATTGGTGCAGACAAGAAAACACTTATCGTTATGGCTGAAAAAGATGAAAAATTCATTGCTTCAGCAAGAAACATTCCTGGCGTAAGCACAACAGGAGTTAACTCATTAAATGTATATGACATCTTAAATGTAGACAAATTTGTTGTAATTAAAGATGCAGTTAGCAAGATCGAGGAGGTATACGCATAATGACAGCTCAAGACATTATCGTACGTCCAATCATCACAGAGAAATCTATGGACGGTATGCAAATTAAAAAATACACCTTCGAAGTTGCAAAAGCAGCTACAAAAATTGACATTAAAAGAGCAGTTGAAGAACTATTCTCAGTCAAAGTAAGCAAGGTGAACACTCTACACGTAAGAGGAAAATTTCGCCGTCAAGGCCGTTTCGAGGGCTATACAAGAGCTTGGAAAAAAGCTGTTGTTACATTGACAGAAGAAAGCAAAACAATCGAATTTTTCGATTCAATGATCTAATTTTTTAAAAAATAATCTAACTTTTACGAAAGTGGAACGAATGGGACTGCCATTAGTCCCGCAAAGCCAAACAAGGAGAGTGAATTCAATTGGCAATTTACAATTACAAACCGACTACTAATGCTAGAAGAAATATGTCTGTTACAGACTTTAGTGCGCTTTCAAAAAACGGCCCTGAAAAGAGTCTTTTATCACCACTAAAAAAACATTCTGGTAGAAATAGCTACGGAAGAATTACAGTTCGTCACAGAGGTGGCGGAAATCGTAAAAAATATAGAATGATTGACTTCAAACGTCAAAACAATTCAGATGCAGTTGTTCTAGGTATCGAGTACGATCCAAACAGAAGTGCTTTTATCGCTTTAATTCAATACGAAGACGGAGCAAAAAGCTACATCACAGCTGCAAACGGCATGAAAGCTGGAGATAAAGTTGTTGCAGGTCCTGAGGCAGATATCAAACCAGGCAACGCATTACCACTTAAAAATATCCCAGTAGGTACTTTCATCCACAATATAGAGCTTTATCCAGGCAAAGGTGCTCAGCTTGCTAGAAGTGCTGGCATCATGGCTCAACTTATGGCTAAAGAAAACGGAATGGCTCTATTAAGACTTCCATCTGGCGAGCTTAGAAATGTTTCTGAAATCTGTATGGCTTCTATCGGCCAAGTTAGCAACATCGACCACGAGAATGTTAAAATTGGTAAAGCTGGTAGAAAAAGACACATGGGTATTAGACCAACAGTTAGAGGTTCTGTTATGAACCCTAATGACCATCCACACGGTGGTGGTGAGGGTAAATCACCAATCGGTCGTTCAGGTCCTGTTACTCCTTGGGGTAAACCAGCACTTGGATACAAAACAAGAAACAAACACAAAGCAAGCGATAAATTTATCGTTAAACGCAGAAACGGCAAGTAATCGAAAGGAGCTAGCATAATATGAGCAGAAGCTTGAAAAAAGGACCTTTTATTCAGCCGGTATTGCTTAAGAGAATTATAGCAATGAATGAAGCTGGCGAGAAAAAAATCATCAAAACATGGAGCAGATCTTCAATGATTTTCCCTGATTTTGTTGGTCACACTGTTGCAGTTCACGATGGTCGTAAACACGTTCCAGTATATGTAACAGAAGATATGGTTGGACACAAACTCGGTGAGTTTGCTCCTACAAGAACATTCAAAGGCCACGCAGGTGGCAAAACAAGCAGATAAGGCGAAAGGAAGAGTATATAATGGAAGCTAAAGCAATATTGAAGTATACCCGAATTTCACCAAGAAAGGTCGGCATCGTTCTTGACCTTATTAGAAATAAGCCAGTTGATTTGGCTATGGGTATTTTAACACACACACCCAAGGCTGCTTGTGAAGATTTACAAAAACTTCTCAAAAGTGCTATTGCGAATGCAGAGAACAATTTCGGTATGGACACAAGCAAACTTTATGTTTCTGAATGTTTCGTTTGTCCTGGTCCAATTCTAAAAAGAATTCGTCCAAGAGCACAAGGCAGAGCCTTCAGAATATTAAAAAGAACTTCACACATAACACTTGTTGTGAAGGAAAAAGAATAAGCGGGAGGTAAATTATGGGTCAAAAAGTACATCCACACGGACTTCGTGTTGGCGTTATAAAAGATTGGGACTCTCGTTGGTTTGCTAATAAAAGCGACTTCGGTGATAATCTTGTAGAAGATTACAAACTCCGTAAAATGCTTAAAAAACAACTCCAAGCAGCTGGTGTTCCAAAAATCGAAATCGAAAGAGATGCAACAAAAGTTCGCATCCACATCCACTGTGCAAAACCTGGTATGGTTATCGGTAAAGCTGGTTCTGAAATCGAAAAATTAAGAGTACAATGCCAAAAATTCTTAGGCAAACCAGTTCTTCTTAATATCGTAGAAGTAAGACAACCAGATTTAGATGCACAACTTGTTGCAGAAAACATCGCAGCTCAACTAGAGAAAAGAATTTCTTTCAGAAGAGCTATGAAACAAGCAATCGGCAGATGCATGAAATTAGGAGCTAAAGGTATCAAAACTCAAGTTTCTGGTAGACTTGGCGGAGCTGAAATTGCTAGATCTGAAAGATACGCAGAGGGTACAACTCCTCTTCAAACAATCAGAGCAGACATTGACTACGGATTCTGGGAGGCTGACACTTCTTATGGTAAAATCGGCGTTAAAGTATGGTTATACAGAGGCGAAGTTTTACAAAATAAGAAAAGAGAAGACAACAGAAGACGTGATAATAAAAGGGAAGGAGGCCGTAAATAATGTTACTTCCTAAAAGAGTTAAATACAGAAAAGTACACAGAGGTAGAATGACAGGTAAAGCACTTCGTGGAAACAAAGTTAGTCATGGAGAGTTCGGCCTTCAAGCTTTAGAGCCAGCATGGATTACTTCAAGACAAATTGAAGCAGCCCGTATTGCAATGACTCGTTACTGTAAAAGATTTGGTAAAGTTTGGATCAAAATTTTCCCAGACAAGCCAATCACACAAAAACCTGCTGAAACTCGAATGGGTTCTGGTAAAGGTTCTCCAGAGTACTGGGTAGCAGTTGTAAAGCCAGGCAGAGTTATGTTTGAGCTTGCAGGTGTTCCAGAAGAAACAGCAAGAGAAGCATTAAGACTTGCTATGCATAAATTACCAATTAAATGCAAATTTGTTTTAAAAGGACAGGAGGATTAAGATGAAAGCTTCTGAAATCAGAGAAATGACAAGCGAAGAACTAAGTTCAAAACTTAAAGATTTAAAAGCTGAACTTTTTAACCTTCGTTTCCAACTCGCAATTAATCAGCTCGATAACCCAATGCGTATACAAGCTGTTAAAAAAGACATTGCTCGTGTGAAAACAATAATTCGCCAAAACGAATTAACTAATAACGCATAAGAGAGGAGTTATGACTGTGAGCGAAAGAACTAGTATGAGAAAAACTACTATCGGTAAAGTTGTAAGCGACAAAATGGACAAAACAATCGTTGTTGCAATTGAGGATAGCGTTAGACACCCACTTTACAGCAAAATTATTAAAAGAACTGTTAAATACAAGGCTCATGATGAAAATAATGAAGCTAAAGTAGGCGACAGAGTTTCAATAATGGAAACTCGCCCTCTTTCAAAAGATAAAAGATGGCGCTTGGTGGAAATCGTAGATAAAGCAAAATAATGAGGCGAAAAAATAAATTAGTTGGCTTATTATAAGCCTTAATTTAAAGGAGGAACTCACTGTGATTCAACAGCAAACTTACCTTAAAGTCGCTGACAACACAGGTGCTAAAGAATTAATGTGCATCCGTGTTCTTGGTGGTACTGGTAGAAGGTACGCTAATATAGGCGACGTTGTGGTAGCTTCCGTTAAAAAGGCAGCACCAGGCGGCGTTGTAAAAAAAGGTGACGTAGTAAAAGCTGTAGTCGTAAGATCAGCATTTGGCGTTCGCCGTGACGACGGCACATATATTCGTTTCGACGAAAATGCAGCAGTTGTTATAAAAGATGATAAAAACCCAAGAGGTACTCGTATCTTTGGGCCTGTAGCTAGAGAGCTTCGTGATAAAGAATACCTAAAAATCCTCTCTCTTGCTCCAGAAGTACTATAATAGGAGGTGTCATAATGAGTAATGTTCATGTAAAAACAGGTGACACCGTTGTTGTACTAAGCGGTAAAGACAAAGGCAAACAAGGAAAAATTATGGCTGTTTCTCCAAAAGAGGAAAAAGTTATAGTTGAAGGTATCAACGTTGTTTCAAAACACGTAAAACCAAAAAGAGCTGGCGAAGAAGGCGGCATTGTTAAAGCTGAAAGCGCAATGTATGCTTGCAAAGTTCAAATTGTTTGTTCAAGATGCAACAAACCTACAAGAATTGGTCACAAGGTTCTTGAAGATGGATCAAAAATTCGTATTTGTAAAAAATGCGGCGAAACACTGTAAGGAGAAATTAGATAATGGCTAGATTAAAAGATTTTTATAAAGCTGAAGTTGCTCCTGCACTTATGAATAAGTTCTCTTACAAAAGTGTTATGGAAATTCCAACTTTTGACAAAATTGTTATCAATGTAGGTGCTGGTGAAGCTAAAGAAAACTCAAAAGTTATCGAGGCTATCAGCCAAGACCTCGGCAAAATTACAGGTCAAAAACCTATTATTTGTCGTGCAAAAAAATCAGTTGCTAACTTTAAACTTCGTGAAGGTATGCCAATCGGTGTTAAAGTTACACTAAGAGGCGAAAAAATGTGGGAATTCATTGATAGATTTTTCAATGTAGCTCTTCCACGTGTTCGTGACTTCCGTGGAATTAATGCTAACGGCTTTGATGGTCGTGGTAACTATAACATGGGTATCAAAGAACAACTTATATTCCCAGAAATCGATTATGATAAAATCGACAAAGTTCGTGGTATGGATATTTGCTTCGTAACAACAGCAACAACAGATGAGCAAGCTAAAGAGTTACTAACTCTTATGGGTGCTCCATTCACTAAATAAGGAGGACTAACCGTGGCTAAGACATCAATGAAAGTTAAGCAACAACGTGCACAAAAATTCTCAACAAGAGAATACAACCGTTGCAAAATATGTGGTAGACCCCACGCTTATCTCCGCAAGTTCGGCGTTTGCCGTATATGCTTCAGAGAACTAGCTTATAAAGGCGAAATTCCAGGCGTAAGAAAAGCAAGTTGGTAAAATTGGCATTCGCCAGTTTTTCCAGTTGGTTTAAAGTGCTATAAAAGCAAACTCAAATCAATTAAGTAAAAGGAGAATTTACAATGCAAATTACAGATCCTATTGCAGATTTGCTGACTAGAATCAGAAATGCTCAATCTTCAAAACACGCAAGTGTTAAAATTCCATCATCTAACATGAAAAAAGCTATATGCAAAATTCTTTTAGAAGAAGGTTTTATCAGAAATTATTCTGTTGAAGAAGACAGCAAACAAGGTATTATTACAGTTAATCTAAAATATACTAATGGCGTGGCTGCTATGAAAGGTCTTAAAAGAGTTTCAAAGCCAGGTCTAAGAATTTATTCAAATGCAGAAGAACTACCAAAAGTTATGAAAGGTCTCGGTGTTGCGATCATTTCTACTTCTCATGGTGTCATGACTGATAAAGAGGCTAGAAAAGCTAATATCGGTGGTGAAGTTCTCGCATTCATCTGGTAAGAAAGGGGTATAGTAAATGTCTAGAATTGGAAGAAAACCCATAAATATTCCTGCAGGCGTTGAAGTAATAGTAGAGGGTTCTACTGTTACAGTTAAAGGACCAAAAGCTACTTTAACACAAACATTCAATCCTGTAATTTCAATAGCTGTAGAAGGCAGTGAGATCTTGGTAACAAGACCAAACGACGAAAAAACAGCAAGATCACTTCATGGTTTAACTCGTACACTTGTTTCTAACATGGTTGTAGGTGTAACTGAAGGATTTAAAAAGGTACTAGAAGTTAATGGAGTTGGTTACCGTGTTTTAAAACAAGGTCAAAACTTAGTTATGAACTTAGGTTATTCACACCAAGTTATCGTAAGTGAAACAGACGACATTAAAATCGAAGTTCCAAATCCAAACTCAATCATAATTTTAGGTGCTGACAAACAAAAAGTTGGTCAATTCGCAGCTGAAGTTCGTGAGAAAAGACCACCAGAGCCATATAAAGGCAAAGGTATCAAATATGCGGATGAAAGAATTATCCGTAAAGAAGGTAAAGCCGGTAAAGGTTCTAAGAAATAAGATAGGAGAGTGTTATAAATGGTTAAAAAGGCAGATAAAAATAAAGCCAGACTTCGTCGTCACAAAAGAGTTCGTGGCAAGATTTCAGGCACAGCAGAGCGTCCACGCCTTGATGTTTACCGCTCTTCTGCAAACATCTATGCTCAAATCATTGATGATGTAGCAGGGGTTACACTTTGTGCAACATCAACTTTGGACAAAGAGTTTACTGGTTTCGGCGGAAACAAAGAGGCTGCTAGAGAAGTTGGCAAAAAAATTGCTAAATTAGCAGCAGAAAAAGGTATTACTACGGTTGTTTTTGACCGTGGTGGTTATATATTCCACGGCCGTGTCAAAGAATTGGCCGAAGGCGCACGTGAGTGCGGCCTCAGCTTCTAAGAAGGAGGATAAGAATTTGGCTAGTAAAATTGACGCATCAGTACTTGATTTACAAGAAAAGGTTGTTGCAATCAACCGTGTTTCTAAAACAGTAAAAGGCGGACGTATCTTCAAGTTCGCAGCATTAGTAGTTGTTGGTGACGGTAACGGCATTGTTGGTTTTGGTATCGGCAAAGCAGGTGAAGTTCCAGACGCTATCAGAAAAGGTATCGAAGACGCTAAGAAAAATCTTGTTAAAATTTCATTAAAAGGATCATCAATCCCTCACGAAATTTTAGGAGAATTTGGTGCAGGTAGAGTTCTTCTTAAACCTGCTGCTCCTGGTACAGGAGTTATCGCTGGTGGAGCAGTTCGTGCAGTTGTTGAGTGTGTTGGTATTAAAGATATCAGAACAAAAGCTTTGAGATCTAACAACCCATGCAATGTTGTTCGTGCTACACTAGAAGGTCTAATGAATCTAAGAACAGCTGAAGAAGTTGCAGCAGTTCGTGGAAAATCAGTTAAAGAAATATTCTAAAAGGAGGCCCACTGTTATGGTTATAACTTTAAAGAAAAGCCTTATAGGCCGCAAAAAAGACCAAATCGCAACAGCTTATTCACTGGGTCTTAAAAAAATTGGCGATAAAACAGAACAACCTGAAAACGTTCAAACTCAAGGTAAAGTGAAAAAAATTATTCACCTTATTGAAATCAGCAAATAAGGAGGTGTATGTAAATGAGATTACATGAAATTACAGCTACACCAGGTTCTACAAAAGATGCTAAACGTATTGGACGTGGACATGGTTCAGGTAACGGCAAAACTGCTGGTAAAGGTCACAAAGGTCAAAAAGCTAGAGCGGGACATGGTTTTCGTCCAGGTTTTGAAGGCGGACAAATGCCTCTACACAGACGTATCCCTAAAAGAGGATTTAACAACATTTTCGCTGTTGAAGTAACAGCTATCAATGTTGCTCAATTAGAGACATTCGAAGACGGTACTGTTGTTACACTAGACTCTTTAAAAGAGGCTGGAATTATCAAAAATTACGTAGAAAACGTAAAAGTTCTTTCTAATGGAAATATCACTAAAAAGCTTACAGTTCAAGTAAATTCATACTCGGAAGCTGCAAAAGCTAAAATTGAAGCAGCCGGAGGAAAGGCTGAGGTGATCTAAGTTGATTAGCACAATCAGAAATGCTTGGAAAATTCCAGAGCTTAGAAAAAAACTCCTTTTCACTCTAATGATAATCGTCGCATTTAGATTTGGTTCGGTTATCCCAACACCATTTCTTGATGCATCTGCTCTGAAAACTTTGATGGATTCAGTAAGTGCAGACGGTTCTGCTTTAGGTTATGTTAATATGCTAACAGGTGGTGCGTTTTCATACGCAACCCTGTTTGCTCTTGGCATCACACCATATATCAACTCCTCAATCATCATGAATTTGTTAACAGTCGCTTTGCCTCCTCTTGAGAGAATGGCGAAAGAAGGCGAAACAGGAAGAAAGAAAATTGCTGCAATCACAAGAGTTGTAACAGTTTGTTTGGGACTTGTTCTCGGAACAGCTTATTTCATCTACTTGCATAATTCAGGAATTACTCTTTATACAGAAGGCTTTGCATTCTGGTTTGCTGCTGTTGTTATCATCTTAGCATTCACAGCTGGTTCAGCACTTATCATGTGGATGGGTGAACAAATCAACGAAAAAGGTATTGGTAATGGTATATCAATTATTCTTTTTGCAGGTATCGTCGCAAGACTTCCTGTAACAGCTGGTCAAGTTTGGTCTTATATCGAGCTTGCAATCAATGACCCATCTGGTTCAGGACAATATTTTGTCTTTGCTCCATTGTTCGTTGTTGTTTTCCTAGCTGTTATCTGGGTTATCGTATTTATGAATGACTCAGAAAGAAGAATTAGCATTCAATATGCTAAAAAAATTGTTGGAAGAAAAGTATACGGAGGACAAAGTTCTCATTTACCTATCAAGGTTACAATGAGTGGTGTTATGCCAATTATCTTTGCATCTGCATTCCTTTCAATTCCTTCGACTATTCAATTGTTCGTCGGTGAACAAACAGGTTTCTGGGCTGGCTTCTTTGATGCTTTCTCATCAACTGGTTGGTTATACTTAATTCTTTATTTCTTATTTATCATTGTTTTTGCATATTTCTATATGACAATTCAATATAATCCAATAGAGATGGCAAACAATTTGAAATCGTCAAACGGAACAATCCCTGGTATTCGTCCAGGTAGACCAACATCAGATTTTATTTCAAAAATATTATCAAAAATTACACTCATCGGAGCTTTGTTCCTAGCTGGTGTTGCAATTCTCCCAATTATCTATGGTAATCTAACAGGTACACAAGCCCTTTCAACAGGCGGTACTTCAATTATCATCATGGTTGGTGTTGCTCTTGAAACAGTTAAGCAAATGGAATCACAAATGATGATGAGACATTACAAGGGCTTCCTTGATTAATTAATAATATAGGGGCAACTGATTTCCCCAAAAGAGAAATTTAGTTACCCCTTTATTTTTATAAAAGGCAATTTTTGACATAATTTTTACTAGAGGAGTGTTATTATGAATATTATATTGTTAGGAGCCCCAGGGGCTGGTAAAGGCACACAAGCTGAGGTAATCAGCGAACACCTTAACATCCCAACCATTTCTACAGGAAATATTATCAGAGAAGCGCTCAGAAGCGGTACAGAAATGGGTTTAAAAGCCAAAGATTTTATCGACGCAGGCAAACTTGTGCCAGACGAAGTTGTAATTGGCATTATCAAAGAAAGACTACAAAATGATGATTGTAAAAACGGTTTCATTTTAGACGGCTTTCCAAGAACCATTCCTCAAGCCGAGGCTCTGGATTCCATGGGCATTATCATCGACAAAGTTATTGAAATAGATGTAACTGACGATGCAATTGTCGCAAGAATGTCCGGACGCCGTGTCTGTGAAGTTTGCGGTTCTTCTTATCATCTTCTTTATAAAAAACCAGAAGTTGAAGGAAAATGCAAATGTGGAGGCACCCTTGTGCAGCGTAAAGATGACCATCCAGATACAGTTCTTGATAGACTAAGTGTTTATCACGAGCAAACAGAGCCACTAAAAGGTTACTACTCAAATCAAAACAAACTATATACTGTTGAGGGTCAAGAGGAGCTTGCAGAAACAACTGCTCTTACACTTAAAATGTTAGAGGCTTAATTTATGGTAGTATTAAAAACTACTCGTGATATCGCAGCAATGCGTGAAGCGGGAAAAATTTCTCAAATGGCTTTAAGACTTGCAGGCGATGCAGTAAAACCAGGTATCAGCACTTATGAAATAGACAAAATAGCACAAAACTATATTGTTAAATCAGGTGCAAAACCAAGTTTTTTGGGTTACGGTGGTTTTCCAGCAAGTGCGTGTATTTCTGTAAATGATGTGGTTATCCATGGCATACCATCAAAAAAACAAATTTTAAAAGACGGCGATATCGTAAGCATTGATGTTGGTGCTTTCTATAAAGGATTTCATGGAGATAATGCATGGACATTCCCTTGTGGAAAAATTAGCGACGATGCACAAAAACTTTTGGATGCAACCAAAGAGAGTCTTTTTGAGGCAATCAAAATGGCAACAGTTGGAAACAGACTAGGTGATATCGGTTCTACGGTTGAAGAGTATGTCAAATCTCGCAGTTACTCGGTTGTACGAGATTTTGTCGGCCACGGAGTAGGTGCGAAACTTCATGAAGACCCAGCAGTTCCCAATTACGGAAAGCTTGGCAGAGGACAGCGTCTTGTGTCAGGTATGACAATAGCTATCGAGCCAATGGTAAACGTCGGCAGTCACGAGGTAGAAATTCTTTCGGACGGCTGGACAACCAAGACTATTGATGGCAAACTCTCAGCTCATTTTGAGCACACAATTGCGATAACTTCTAATGGGCCTGTTATCCTAACAGCACTTGACTAGGAGGATAAATGCAAAGAGGAACAATAGTAAAATCAAAACTCGGAAGAGATAAAGATTTTCTTATGGTAGTTCTTTCGATTGACGGCAAACGAGTAATCGTTGCTGATGGAAAGAAAAGACCACTAGAAAGACCAAAAAGCAAAAATGTAATTCATTTAGCTTTCACAAAGACAGTTCTTCAAGAAGAGAGTCTATTAACCAACAAACAGATTAAAAAGGCTTTAAGAGAATATAAGCTTACGGAGGTTATTTAATGTCTAAACAAGACGTAATTGAATTAGAGGGCGTAGTTAAAGAAGCTCTACCAAATGCTACTTTTAAAGTAGAATTGCCAAATGGCCATATAATTTTGGCTCATATCTCTGGAAAACTTCGCATGAATTTTATCAGAATTTTACCAGGAGATAAAGTTACAGTTGAAATGTCACCATACGATTTAACAAAAGGTCGTATAACATGGCGTTCAAAATAATGTAAAATACGTGATATATAGTGTGTAAGATATTAAAGTACAAACTCTTTAGTAATACTATATATAAAAATATGTAAATGTTGACAAAAGTTTTATACTGAAAACTGAAGTTTTTTCTTGAAAAATATAGAAAAAATATACGAAATATAGTATAATAGACAAGTTCGACAAAGAAAAATTTATTCTTACAGATAGAAAGGATGACCGAAAAATGAAAGTAAGACCTTCTGTTAAGAAAATGTGTGAAAAATGCAAGGTAATCAAAAGAAAAGGTAAAGTTATGGTTATCTGCGAAAACCCAAAACACAAACAACGTCAAGGTTAATTTTAGTATATTGCCTTAAAAAATATACGGGAAAGTTTTGCAAAAAAACTTTTCATTAAGGAAAGGATGGTTTAAAGCATGGCTCGTATTTCAGGTATAGACTTACCAAGAGACAAGAGAATCGAGATTGCTCTAACTTACGTTTACGGAATTGGCCGTAAAACTGCAACAGATATTTGCACAAATACAGGTGTTAACCCAGATATAAGAGTAAGAGATTTAAGTGAGGACGATGCAGCACTTCTTCGTGAATACATCGACAAAAACTGTATGGTAGAGGGCGACCTTCGCCGTGAAATCGCTTTCGATATCAAAAGACTTATTGAAATTGGTTGTTTCCGTGGCGTTCGTCATAGAAAAGGACTACCAGTTAGAGGTCAACGTTCAAAGACTAATGCGAGAACTCGTAAAGGTCCAAGAAAAACAATGGCTAACAAGAAGAAATAATTCGGAGGGATAAATAATGGCAGCTAAAGCTATTAAAAAGACTACTGGCCGTAAACGTCGTGAGAAAAAAAATATCGAACGTGGTGCAGCTCATATTCAGTCTACATTTAATAATACAATAGTAACAATTACAGATGTACAAGGTAATGCTATTTCTTGGGCAAGTGCTGGCGAACTAGGTTTCAGAGGCTCAAGAAAATCAACTCCATTCGCAGCTCAATCAGCAGCTGAAACAGCAGCTAAAGCAGCAATTGTACATGGAATGAAGTCAGTTGAGGTAAATGTAAAAGGACCTGGAGCTGGACGTGAAGCAGCAATC
>JAWXUN010000125.1:0-5542 GCA_044426425.1 Clostridia bacterium
TAAAAACCACAGCTAATACTTTCGTATTAGCGAGGATTTTTAGAGCTTTTGGCAGGATTTATGCCACTTAGTTAAGGACTAATAATATTCAAATTGCTATAACAATATTATTCAAGGTTTTTATTTATTCTTTCACCTTTTCTGTTAAAGGTTTTTACGAGCTTTATTTCCGTTTTTGCAACAACTACTAAGATAACTGCAACTTGACAAAAGCAAATCACACCACTTACAGCTCCAACAACATTTTCGTTTTGTTCTATTGTAAAAAAAGAACTTAAAAAAGTTATTGGTAACAAAACAAGACCAGAAATTAAGATTAATTTACCAGAAAATTTATGAGCAAAAAACCATGTATCCTCGTTTTTCATAGACATTTTTGTGCGGTAGCCTATAATAAAATTGATTTTTTTAGGTGGTTTTACAAAAAATATCAGACCTATAACAATCATTATCACAGGTGTTATCATAGTCATTATAAGCATAAAAGTCCAAAAAGTCATGTTAATTTATCTCCGTCGTCAGTTCTAAAATTCTTTTGTCAATTTCTTCTTCTGTTAGTTTTGTAAATTTATTCGGATTTTCGTGACCAGTTTTTTCGACTAATTTTATGTGATTTAAGTTATCTCTTTCACGGATTTTTTCAAACAAATTATAGTTATCCGCTTTCATTTTATTGAAAAAATCTTTGTAATCCGCAGAAAAAACTTCTCTCAAAATTGTCCGTGCCATTATAATATGACCATCAAAATCAGGGTGAATTGGCTCTCTTATGCTAAAATCTTTGTCTTCTGCTATTCTTTCGTCCATTCTTTTTATCATGTCCGAACGCATATCCACTGTTTGTTCTGTTGAATTTTTTAAGTCGTTCATAATAAAATCAGAATAAATTTCTAAAACTTTGTCATAATTTCTCGAATGTTTTTCTTCAACTTCTCTTGCGACATCTAAAAAATATGGTGTTGGTGTTAGAACGACAACTTTTGCATTATACTCATGTATTTTGTCAATAAACTCTATCATTGCATTTTTAAAAGCTGTAAAAACCTCTTCGTCAAAATCTTTATAAATTCCGTCATTCATACCATAAGAAACAATAACTAAATCTGGTTTTACCTCTTCCATAACCGCAGTGACTCTGTGCATAGCACAAGGGCGAGGTTTAAATCTATGATATGGCTCGACTAGTCCTGTTAGATTTTCACCAGGGATACCAGCATTAAAAATTTTGTATTCATCAGTTTTCTTTAACATAAAATATGCATTGATAAAAGAAACAAATCTGCCATCATGAGTGATACTGTCGCCAATAAATAGAACTTTTTTCATATATATAGCCTTTCGAACAATTTTTAAATATTGTAGTAATCTGTATCAACTAAAACTTTATGTTTTATGTAGGGAACGACGCCATAGTCGGTAACTTAAGTAATAAGTAAAAGTGAAGAGTGAAGAGGTGTAGCGGAAATCTTGCGATTTCTTAATTATATATTGTTTTATAAACTATATTTTTCTAAATAAATTATAATATACAAAAATTTAATCAAAAAATCCGTGAGGATTTTCACATTACTTTTTCACTCTTCACTATTACTTTTTCACTTTTCACTATTACTTTTTCACTTTTCACTATTACCTTTTCACTAAGTTCCCTACGATATTACGGTAACATATCGTTAAACCCACGGAAGGAGCAAGCCCCTACCCTACAATAATATAATCAACAAGATTTTATATAAACGTAATACGCACCGATTGAGTCGCCGTTTTCTAGGTGAAATTTTGTTCTTAGGGTGCTTTCGCCTTTTTTGAGATTTAGTTTAAATTTAACACAATCAGAACTTGGGTCTACTGCTATGCTGTCTTTTACACCAGCAATTTTTATGTCAGCTTGTGTAATTGTATAAACTTTGCCAGCCTCCCAAACTTCGCCGATTTTCTCAGTTTTTTCTATACTTGGACAAGTTCCATTTAATGGCAAATTAGTTTCTCTTGGATATCTTCTGAGTTCAAATTCATATTCGCCATCGTCTAAAATTTCTACTGCAAAATATCCGTTTCCGTCAACACCTGATCTTATATTTCTTTGGCTAAAGCACATTTTTGTGCACTCGTGCCATGCGTGACAAGTTAGCTTAACTTCGTTTCTTTTGCTTATGTAAATAGGGCTATATTTAATCGCATAATCAACTCTATCGTCGTACCAATCTTCGTAAATCGCAGTCATTTCTTTTGCAAGCATAATGTTGTTTTCGTAGATATCGTGCTCCTCATAAGGGTCGTTTTTGATATCATAAATCTCTGGAACAGCTGTTTTGCTAGATCCAAAATTTCCGAGTGCCATTGGGTTTGTTTCTAGTGTTAAAGGTCTGACTAATCGCATATTATCTTTTAGGACTGTGTAATCTTTATATTTTTGTGGAAAATCTCTTTGCATATTATGAACAACGATACTTCTGCCTTTGTTTAGCATAACGTCGCCATTTTTTAGTCCACTAGCAAAGCTAATTCCGTCTAAGCCCTCGCCAGTTGGCAAGTCGCACATTTCGATAAATGTAGGCAATAGGTCAAACTGAGCTGTTAATCCGTCAACTGCTCTTGCTTTTCCAACGTATTTTTCAGCACCTAAGATAAAGCAAGCATTTCTATGAGCACCCTCATAAGTTGTGCCTTTTTTACCTCTCATGCCAGCATTGTAGCCGTCTTTAACCCAGCCGTTTCCGTCTGTATCACAACCAGTTGCAGTTCCATTGTCGCCAAAATAAATGATAACTGTGTTATCAAGTGCATCTTTTTCTTTTAGATGTTCAATTAAGTTTCCAACATTTTCGTCAACATTTTCAATCATACCAAAGAATTTTGCACGATTTTCTGGAACACCCATCTCTTTGTATTTCTCGTAATATTTAGGCTCAACATTAAAAGGACCGTGAGGTGCATTTGTTGGCAAGAAACAGAAAAATGGTTTTTCTTCTTCAATATTTTTATCCATAAAGTTAACTGCTCCGTCAAACCAAATGTCTGTGCAATAGCCGTCAAATTTCTTTAAAACACCGTCTTCTCTGTATGTATCATCAAAATAATTATTATCCCAATAGTCTGGAACTTCTCCGATAACACCGCCACCAAAACTCATAACTTTGTCAAAACCTCTATCCTCTGGGCAGTATGGGTAGCTGTCACCTAAGTGCCATTTGCCAAACATACCTGTTGAATAGCCACCGTCTTTAAAATAATTTGCCATTGTTTTTAGCTCTGGTTTCATGTAGTATCTTCCGTTAAGAGTTGAATACACTCCTGCACCAAAAGAGTATCTGCCAGACATTATGCCTGCTCTTGTTGGAGCACATAGTGGGTCTGTGTGAAAACTCTCTAAACGCACACCCTTATCATGCAAAAAGTCGAGAGTTGGTGTATTTATCCATGGATTGCCATGTGCTTTTATATCCCCATATCCTTGGTCATCTGTTACAATTAAAATTACGTTTGGTTTCATCTTTAAACATCCTCCAAAAAAAATTTAGTTAAATTTTGCTAGTCCTAATTCTAGTCTTGCAATTGCTTCTTCTTTACCCAAAACAGCCAGTATTTCCATTGCTCCACCTGGAGTTACTGTAACACCAGCAGCTGCAATTCTAACAGGCCACAAAAGTGTGCCGTTTTTAATTTCCATTTTTTTTGCAAGCTCCATGAGCTCGTCATGAATTATATTAATCTCCCAATTCTCGATAGCTTTTAGGCAGTCGATAGCCTCTTTTAGAACTACTGGAGAATTTTCCATGTTTGTTTTGCTTTTTTTGTTTATGAATAAATCCACTGCATATTCTGGCAATGTTTTAAAGAAATGCAAAAGCTCTGGGATATCTTTGAACTTTGAAATTCTTGGTTGCAAAATCTCGTCAAGCACCTCAAAAGGTACTTCTTTGTCGCCGAATACTTCTTTGTAAAAAGGAATTGCATTAGTTCTGAAAGTTTCTTTATCCATTTTTCTGATGTATTCGCCAGAAAGCCACAATAATTTATCGTAATCAAATACAGCAGGTGACTTGCTAATTCCATCAATACTAAAATGCTCTTCTAATTCTTTTAGCGAGAAAACCTCTTGGTTGTCTTTTGGAGCCCAACCTAGGAGAACTATATAGTTAGTGATAACTTCTGGCAAATAACCCTCTCCAACCAAAGCCTCAAAACTAGTTGAACCGTGCCTTTTTGAAAGTTTAGAAACAGAACCATCTTCGTTTTTGCCCATGATTAATGGCAAGTGAACATACTCTGGCTCAGTCCAACCAAAAGCATTATATAACAAGCTGTATTTTGGTGTAGATGTCAAGTACTCACAACCTCTTAGAACGTGTGTGATGTCCATTAGGTGATCGTCAATAACATTGGCAAAGTTGTATGTTGGGTATCCGTCTGATTTTAAAAGAACTTGGTCTTCTATCTCTTTGTTTTCTATTGTGATTTCGCCAAAAACTGCATCGTTAAAACTTGTTGAACCCTCTGTTGGAACTTTTTGTCTTATAACATAAGGTACTCCGTCAGCTAGATTTTTTTGAATTTCTTCTTCGCTTAAATCTCTGCAATGTCTGTCATATCCACCAAAAGCATTTTCTGTGTGTAGTTCATCAAGACGCTCTTTTGTACAAAAACAGTAATAAGCTTCGCCTTTTTTAACTAACTCTTCTGCATAAGGTTTGTATATATCTTTTCTTTCACTTTGCACATAAGGTCCATATTCTCCGCCGATATCTGGTCCTTCATCGTGGACTAAGCCAACTCTTTTTATTGTATTGTAAATAACTTGTGTAGCACCCTCGACAAGTCTTTCTTGGTCGGTATCTTCTATTCTTAAAACGTAAACACCTTTTTGTGATTTTGCTACTAAATACTCATAAATAGCTGTACGCAAATTTCCTACGTGCATAAATCCTGTTGGGCTTGGAGCAAACCTTGTTCTTGTAATTGACATTTTTTATTCCTCATTTCCATAATAATAATCTACATATTCTTCTAAACACATTCCAAGTTCTTCCATTGCTTGGGCGTTTTCTACACCTACATATCTATAATGCCATGGTTCGTAATTTATTTGTGTAATATCTTCCTTATCAATTGTATATCTCTCAACAAAGCCATAATCCGCACAATTCTCGCTTAACCATTCATAAACCGCTGTATCCTCAAAACCATATTCTACATAGTTAAAATCAACAGCAAGTCCAGTATTATGCTCGCTTTCACCAGGTTGAGCTATAACAAGCAAAGCATCTTCTGTTGCTTCTTCTCTTGTCCAGCCATAATCACTCATTCTTTTAACAATAGCGTTTTCCAAAACACTTTCTTGTGTTGCTGTATCTCTAAAAGCTGACGCTATCCAAAGACTACCATATTTTTGAGCTTCTGTCATCATTGCTGTTAAATCATCATAAATTCTTGAGTCAACAAATTTTTCGCCACATTTAACAAGTTCAATTGTGTCTTCGTATCCATCTGGTATTGGATTGTCATAGTTAACTAAAATTAAAAACGGGTCTTCTGGCACAGG